>CALUTX010000085.1 GCA_944323815.1 uncultured Parabacteroides sp.
AAACGGTTTGGCGTGGAAGTAGTGCACAGGGAGAGTGTGGTTGGAATCCTACTGCACGCGATATAGATACTTTCAAAAAAGCACATGCACAGCGGGAATATGGTTTTTCCCCGGAGGAAAATCGGATGCGCTTTTTGGATGAGTTGGAAAAAGCCATCTTCTTTTTTGACGGGGCGTTGGTGACTTCCGGGCGACGGAATCCGGCGTGGGGAGTGACTACTTTTACGTTATTGAATGTACCGGACAAGCAGAATCCAGGCGTTTGGAGCCAGACGTATAAAGAAAAGATTGCTCAGGCCAAAGTTGAGGCTGCTAGGTATGAACAAATTAAAAAGGGTATTCGGGAGGCGAAAGAAAATGCGTTGCGAAATCGGTATGCTTTGCAAGTGTATGAAGTAACGAATGATTTACAGAATTATCCGGTTCGTTTGATTTTGGCCTTGAATGCGTATGATACGGCAAAAGATGAGGCCGGAAGGAGCAAGGCTCTGGAGGAGATAACGCATGTCTGTGATGAGTTGGACACCGTGCGTTCGGGTTTGGAGAAGGTTTATTCCGAAACTCGTTTCATGGAACAACCGGAAGGGTATATTGCAGACTTGAATCATCATAACCATTTGGCATCAAAGACAAATAATAGCGATTGGTGGTTCCTCTATGAGATACCGATGGTAGAGAAGGTTCGGAATTGGTTAGATAATTAAAAGATGCGATAAATATGAAGCGATTAGTTGGTTATGTTTTATTGATGTTGGTAAGTCTCCCTCTTTGGGCAACTCACCAACCGGAGTTTTCCACAGCGGGTTTCTTTCGTTTGGAAAACAGCGGGCGTGAAGTGTTTTCGATGAATCCGGCTTGGCGTTTCTATAAAGGGGCGCAGCAAGGTGCGGAGGCGAAAGATTTTGATGACAAGGAATGGACGGTTGTTTCGCTTCCGCATGGCATTGATTATTTGCCGACGGAGGCGAGCGGATGCATCAATTATCAAGGAGAAGTATGGTATAGGAAACATTTTACACCGAATGAGGCTTTGAAAGGGAAGAAACTGTTCCTGCATTTCGAGGCGATTATGGGAAAAAGTAAGGTGTTTGTGAATGGCAAGTTGCTGGCGGAACATTTTGGCGGATACTTGCCTGTGGTCGTAGATGTGACGGAGGCATTGGATTGGAACGGAGATAATGTGATTGCCGTTTGGGCAGACAATAGCGACGACCCCTCTTATCCTCCCGGAAAGGCGCAAGATGTGCTGGACTATACCTATTTCGGCGGAATCTATCGGGATTGCTGGTTGATTGCGCATAATCAGGTATATATCACTGACCCGAATTATGAGGACGAGGTGGCTGGTGGAGGCCTGTTTGTCGCCTTCGGTAAAGTGTCTGATGAATTGGCGGAGATACAACTGAAAGTACATGTACGTAATGCAGAGAAGAAATCGTTTTCAGGAACGGTTGAATATGCGTTGCAGCAAACGGACGGGCGGCAAGTCGCTTCGCTGAACCATAAAGTCAGTGTGAAGTCGGGTAAAGCGGTGAGCGTTTCAGACAAGATGCAGATTGAGAATCCGAATCTGTGGACGCCTTCGAGCCCGACACTCTATAACCTGTTTGTTCGGATAAAAGATAAAGAGGGGAATGTGATAGATGGTTATCGCCGCCGTGTCGGGATTCGCAGCATTGAGTTCAAAGGAAAGGATGGTTTTTGGTTGAACGGGAAACCATACGGGAAGCCGTTGGTTGGTGCTAATCGGCATCAAGATTTCGCTGTCGTGGGGAATGCCGTTGCCAATAGCGTTCATTGGCGGGATGCCAAGAAGCTGAAGGACGTCGGGCTGGAGGTTATTCGGAATGCCCATTGTCCACAAGATCCTGCCTTTATGGATGCGTGCGACGAACTGGGGTTGTTCGTGATTGTCAATACACCCGGCTGGCAGTTCTGGAATGACGCCCCAGAGTTCGCGGAGCGGGTTTACAGCGACATCCGGAACCTTGTGCGCCGCGACCGGAATCATCCGTGCGTCTGGCTGTGGGAACCGATACTGAACGAGACGTGGTATCCGGCTGACTTTGCGAAGAACACACGCGATATTGTAGACGAAGAATATCCCTATCCCTATTGTTACAGCGGTTGTGACAGCGAAGCGCGTGGTCATGAGTATTATTCCGTTTATTTTGCCCATCCTGCCGATATGCAAGATGCGTCGAAAACGTATGATCCGACGAAGACCTATTTCACGCGTGAATGGGGTGACAACGTGGACGATTGGAGTTCGCACAATTCGCCCAGCCGTGTAGCCCGCAATTGGGGCGAACAGCCGATGCGCGTGCAGGCAGAGCATTATGCCCATCCTGCTTACTCGGTCACCAATTATGACGTTTTGTACAAGCAGTCCCCGCAGCACGTGGGCGGTTGCCTGTGGCATTCGTTCGACCACCAGCGGGGGTATCATCCCGATCCTTTCTACGGGGGATTGATGGATGTGTTCCGCCAGCCGAAGTATTCCTATTACATGTTTATGGCACAACGTCCGGTGGTGAAGAGTGAGCAGATAGCCGAGACGGGGCCGATGGTCTACATCGCGCATGAGATGACCCCCTTCTCGGGGAAAGATGTCACGGTCTACTCCAATTGCGACGAGGTGCGCCTTACCTTCAACAAAGGAGGCAAGACCTATACGTATCAGAAAGACAAACAGCGCCAAGGTATGCCGTCGCCCATCATCACCTTCCCGGACGTGTATGATTTCATGGTCGACAAGGCCCTTTCGCGTGAAGGAAAACAGGCGGACGTTTATCTGCTTGCCGAAGGGCTGATAGACGGGAAGGTGGTTGCTACGCATAAAGTCACGCCGGCCCGTCGTCCGGAGAAGGTCATGCTTTGGTTGGACGACGAAGGGACGGGACTGAAGGCCGACGGCTCCGACTTCGTCACCGTCGTGGCGGCTGTCGCGGACAAGCAAGGAAACATCAAGCGGTTGAACAACTACTACATCCAGTTCTCCATCGAGGGGGAAGGCCGTCTGTTGGGTGGTGCCGACGTGATGGCGAATCCGGCTCCGGTGAAGTGGGGAACAGCGCCCATCTTGGTACAGTCTACCCTGAAACCCGGCAAGATACGGATTACGGCGCACGTCCTCTTCGAAGGCTCGCAGATGCCGGTCAGCGGCGAGTTGGAGTTTGAATCTCGTCCGTCAGCCAACGCCCTGCTCTATGATGCTTCGGAGGCGGAACAGATTCCAATGAGCAGCCTTTCCGCCGGGCAATCGGCCGGTGTCAAGACGGATGCTGAGCGGGAGGTCGAACGCCTGCGCAAAGAGTTGAATACGTTAAAGCTGAAAGAAGTCGAACGCCAGCAGTCGGAATTCGGCGAAAAAGAGTAGCTTTGCGTATCTAAAAGAAAACAATATGAAGAAGAGTTTTGTAGCATTAAGCGCAGCCGCCGCCCTTACGTGGCTAGTCGGCTGCCAGCCCAAACAGGCAACGTGGCAATTGGTCTGGGAAGAGAACTTCGACCAGACGGAGCATTTCGATGAGGCAACGTGGAGCAAGATTCCGCGTGGTACCTCGCCTTGGAACAAGTACATGTCCGACTTCGATTCCTGTTACGCGATGGAGAACGGTAATCTCGTGCTGCGTGGATTGATTAATTACGGCCTGCCGACCGACACGGCGCCTTACATCACCGGTGGTGTCTACACGAAAGGCAAGGTCGGCTTTTCGGACGGCCGCCTCGACATCCGCGCCAAACTCTATGGGGCGAAAGGGGCATGGCCTGCTTTCTGGCTTTTGCCTGAAAACGAAGGCTGGCCCGACGGGGGCGAAATCGACATTATGGAGCGGCTGAACAACGACTCGATTGCCTACCAGACTGTCCATTCCGCCTATACCTACACGTTGGGCATCAAGGAGCCGCCGCAGGGAAGTACGGGTTTGATTAACCGCGACGATTACAACGTGTATAGCGTCGAGCTGCACCGTGACAGCCTCGTCTTCTTCATTAACGACACGCGCACCTTTGCCTATCCGCGCATCGAAACGGACAAACCCGGGCAATTTCCCTTTGCCGGTAAACCCTTCTACCTGTTGCTCGACATGCAGCTGGGAGGCGACTGGGTCGGCCCCATCGACCCGATGGACCTGCCTGTGAAGATGGAAATCGACTGGGTGCGGTTCTACCAAAAGAGCAAATGACTAAAGGGCGGTTATCCGCCCTTTTTTTGTATGACTTTCATTGTCCAGCCACAATCCCCATA
This sequence comes from uncultured Parabacteroides sp., assembly GCA_944323815.1. Taxonomy (GTDB): domain Bacteria; phylum Bacteroidota; class Bacteroidia; order Bacteroidales; family Tannerellaceae; genus Parabacteroides. The sequence goes on from CALUTX010000085.1 coordinate 4,253, forward strand.
GGCGACCGCCCGCATCGGCTGCGGGTTCGTGGTACATTGCGAGCCGACGCGCAGCCGGTACGTCCCCTCCGGCACATCGGCAGGCAGGGGCACGAACAGCTCCGACCGCGTCCCCTGCAACTCCTCCGGCGGGATATACGCCTGCGTCTTCCCCGTCTCATCGTCCATCAGGTAGACACCCCGCCCCGGCAGGTCGCCGTTCATCAGAAGTAGCCGCCCTTTGACGAGGAAGTGGCTGCCCGCCGTCAGGATGCGGTTCCGTTCGCCCGTCGTCAGGTCGATGACATCGTGGATGCGTGGCCCGCCCGCCGGTACCTCCTCTTGGCGGAACAACGGGTCGGCAAGGTAGCTTTTCAGCTCTTTGCTCATTGTATAGTTCACCACCGCCTTGTTCTGCGCCCGTGCCTCTGGCAAGAGGCGGTTCGGGTTCCACATCCCGGTGACGCCCGGCGTAAACGTCCCCAGCGGCGTCGAGACGGCGTACCCCTTCACGAGGAAATCCATCACCTTGTCCGCCAGCATCGACGCGGTGGCTTGTAGCGTCTCCCGCCGGAGGTCACTCCGTTCTTTTACCACCTTGTCGATGACCTGCTCCAAATCGACCGTTCCCCATAGCTGCACGCGCGGGTACCATTCCCCTTTGCGCTCTCCCACGTTGCACCGGTACAACCCGACGCGCCATTCTGCCCGTTTTTTCTCTTCCATATCCTTTCTTGTTTGAAGTTTCCACCCCTCAGCGTCGCGACCTTCCGACGCACCCGCCTCCGACCTCCCGACCCCTACGGTGCAAAGATATTATCTAATGTTGGATAAAACAATATCTAACTTTAGATAATTTGGTATCTGACTTTAGATAGTTATATATCTAACCTTAGATATAATCTGTGAACCGCTGCGCTCGGGCAGTGTGAAGCCTCCGCCTCGCGAGGTCGGAGGCGGTCGGGGAATAAACCATAGGCAGGGGAGGATACCGAATGAAATAATTGTCAATTGTCAATTGTCAATTGTTAATTTCCAATTGCTAATTGTCAAATGCTTCGTACCTTTGAAGCCGTATTTCCCCATCCTTATGGGATAAAGCGCAGCGAGGTGAAGCGATTGAAAAGGTGAAACATTAAACAGATAGAGATCATGATTGGGACAGAAGCGACGATATTGTTGGTGACTTCCGCCGAATACTTGGGCGGTCACACACTCTTATGCACGTTCAACAACGGGGAAAAGCGGAAGGTAGACCTTTCTCCCCTTTTGGAGCTTCCGGCGTATAAAGACTTGAAAGAGGAAGCCGAGTTTGTTCGGTATGGGGTAGACGGCACGGTGTTTTGGGCGAACGGGGCAGACATTGCCCCCGAGTATCTCTTTGAGCATGGAGTTTAAGGGTTATTGAAAAAGGAAGATTATGTTAGATATACAATCCATTCGGGAGGATTTCCCGATACTGAGCCATACGGTATATGGAAAGCCGCTGATTTACTTCGACAATGCGGCGACGACGCAGAAGCCGCGCTGCGTGGTGGAGAAGATCGAGAGCGGTTATTACAATGTGAACGCCAATATCCATCGGGGCGTGCATTTCTTGAGTTTGGAGGCGACGGAGGCGCACGAGGAGGCGCGGCGTACGGTGCAGCAGTTCCTCAACGCCCGCTCGGCTAACGAGATTATCTTCACGCGGGGCACGACCGAATCGATCAACCTGGTGGCGTCGAGCTTCACGGATGCCTGTATGTCGGCGGGCGACGAGGTGATTGTTTCGGTTATGGAGCACCATTCGAACATTGTCCCTTGGCAGATTCAGGCGGCGCGGAAGGGGATTACCTTGAAGGTGATACCGATGAACGCGCGGGGCGAGTTGGAGTTGGATGCTTACCGTGCGTTGTTCTCCGAGCGGACGAAGCTGGTGGCGGTCACGCAGGTGTCGAATGTGTTGGGGACGATTAACCCGATAACCGAGATTGTCGAAGAGGCACATCGCCGGGGCGTTCCGGTTTTAGTCGACGGGGCACAGGCGGTGCCGCACATGCGGGTCGATGTACAAGAGTTGGACGCCGAGTTTTACGTCTTCTCCGGGCATAAGGTCTATGGGCCGACGGGCATCGGCGTGTTGTATGGCAAAGAGGAGTGGCTCGACCGGTTGCCGCCTTATCAGGGTGGGGGTGAGATGATTGCGTCTGTTTCCTTCGAGAAGACGACGTTCGGCGAACTTCCGTTCAAGTTTGAAGCGGGTACGCCTGACTATATCGGGAGCACGGCGTTGGCGGAGGCGCTGCGCTACGTTTCCCGTTTGGGGATGGACGAGATTGCTGCCTATGAAGGCGAGTTGCTGCGCTATGCGACGGAGCGGCTCGGTGCGATCGAGGGGATGCGTATCTTTGGGCAGGCAGCCGAGAAGGGGGCGGTGCTCTCGTTCCTTGTGGGGCATATCCACCATTACGACATGGGGATGCTGCTCGACCGATTGGGCATCGCCGTCCGCACGGGACATCACTGTGCGCAACCCCTGATGCAAGCGATGGGCGTAGAGGGAACGGTGCGTGCTTCGTTCTCGTTCTATAATACGAAAGAGGAGATCGATACGTTTGCCGAGGCGGTCGAGCGGGTGCGGAAGATGTTTTAGGGTGACGGTGATGTGGTATTACCTGAAGAAATATCCGGTCTCGCTGACGATTATCGGGGTGGTGATTTACCTCTCCTTCTTCCGTCCGCCTTCGCTACCAATCGCTCGGATACCGAATATGGACAAGATTGTGCACTTCTGTATGTATGGCGGGTTGTCGGGGATGCTGTGGCTGGAGTTCCTGTGGAACCATCGCAGGGGGGAGACGGTCTTGTGGCATGCCTGGATCGGGGCGGTGTTGTGCCCGATTGTGATGAGCGGCGTGATCGAGGTATTGCAGCGCTACCTCACGAGCTATCGGGGTGGCGACTGGCTGGATTTCCTTGCCAATATCGGCGGCGTTACAGTGGCAACGGTTGTAGCCTATTGCCTGATTCGCCCGCGAATGATGCAGAAAAAGAGTTGAACCGATTAGCCTATTCTTGTCGAAGAATCGTATCTTTGTACAATCAAAAAGAAGCGGCATTATGACAGCATTGGAATTACAAGAACGAAAGAACTGGGCGTTGGAGGTTTTGCAAGCCTGCGACAGCGAGGAGGCCATCAACTCAATGGAAGCCCTTGCTCGCAAACTGCTCCGCCTTGAGAAGAAAGAACCGAAACGCCCCAATTGCTTCACGGTGGAAGAGGTGAAGGAGATGTTGCGGACGATAAAGAGAGAAAAAGAGGCAGGTGTCTATGTCTCAGAACGGGAAATGCAGGATTTTTTTCAGTCATTGCAGTAATGGAGGTTCGAACAAGTAGGCTTTTTAAGCAACAGGTTGCAGAGTTATTTCGTTACCTGAAAGTAACATTTGGTAAACGGATTGCTGTATCTGTCAGGGATGAAATAAAGGAACAGTTGCTTCGTCTGAAAGTATTCCCCAATATGGGAGCCGTAGAGTCGCAGTTGGAAGGGGAACCGGAGGTATATCGCTACCTGATCGTTCGTCATAATAAGATATTATATACTGTTGAGGCAGACCATGTGTTTGTTTATCTTTTGTGGGATTGCCGACAGGAACCCCGTTCGTTATGGAATCTGTTAAAAGAGACCGAGTGATGCTATTACCCTATTTAGAACCCAATCGCCTTGAGGCCGGATGCGACGAAGCCGGTCGCGGATGCCTTGCCGGAGCGGTCTATGCTGCGGCCGTGATACTTCCTCCTGACTTTAGGAATGACGACTTGAACGACAGCAAGCAGTTGAGCGAGAAGAAACGCTATGCGCTTCGCCCCATTATCGAGCGAGAGGCGATTGCGTGGGCGGTCGGTGTCGTTACACCCGAAGAGATTGACCGTATCAACATTCTCAAAGCCTCTTTCCTTGCCATGCACCGCGCTATCGCACAGCTGAAGGTGCAACCCGAACACCTTCTAATTGACGGAAACCGCTTCACGCCTTATCCTGGTATTCCACACACGACGGTAGTCAAAGGTGACGGCAAACTGCTCTCCATTGCTGCTGCCTCCATCCTTGCGAAGACCTACCGGGATGACTATATGAATCGCTTGGCTGCCGAATACCCCACTTACCAGTGGGAACAAAACAAAGGATACCCCACACGTGCACACCGCGAAGCGATTCGTTTGCATGGAATATCCCCATATCACCGTAAAACGTTTACCCTGCTGCCGGAACAGTTGGAGTTATCGTTTTGTCAGGAGTAACAACAGTGTTTTGTTAGAGCTGACAACGAGGTGTTGTCAACGTTAACAACATGCTTTTGTCAATTCTCTTTATATTTTACCAACATAATCACCGCATTGTCCTCTTCGTCCAGCTTGGCAGCAATCTCTTTCAGGTGGCCTTGTAGCTTGCCGGCTTGGTAGGCTTCAACGAGGTCGGGGGCTTCGAGGGTCAGGTAGGAAACGAGTGGGTAACATAACCGCTGCCTGAAGATGGGATCGGAATGTCCGTCGATGAAGTCGCTGTTTGAAAGCGTATAGTTGTGTATGGATTTCTTTACTTTGTCGTATATGTAGAATTGGTGGGTAAGTCCGTTGACGGAATAATATCTTTTCATTGTGTGGAAAAAGATGTGTCGGTCGGTCATGGCGGTGGGAGTGAGGAAGATGACCGGGTCCATTGTTTGTACCGATGGCGTACGGACGATGTCTGGTGTGAGTCGCCCGTTGCGTCCTAAGTGGTAAATCGTGTCTGCCGACGGATTGATTAGCTCCCAGCCGTCAGCCTTTGAGAGCGTGAGATTGAACGACCCCATCATGATTTTATTACCTTGCCGGGCAATTAACTCGACAGGTTCGCCTTCGTAAGGCAGAGAGATTTCGCGCACAACCCTGCCGTCTTGTTTGGAGATAAGCAGGTGGCAAGACTTTTCCGGAATAACGCTCATGTCAGTGACGTAGCAAAGTAGATGCTCCGCATCGTAGTCGTATGTTTCGTCATATTGCCATTCTCCAATGAACTTGAAGTTCCGCTTGAAACGGCTGGTCAGGTCGTATACCAGCACTCTCCGCGCCATCGCATCGAAAACATACAGCTCCTCTTGTGCCTCGTCGATTAAGCACTTGACGGCTATGCCGTATTCTTCTCCGCTCTGTCCGAAGCGGTTGATGACACGGATGCCTTTGCCTGTCGTGCGGTCGAAGAGATAGAGATTGCCGTCTTTGCCCCAGTTGCTGGTCAGCACATAATGGTCACTGACGGCTTTGACCATCGCTTTCGTTACAAACTCATCCGTTGTCTCCAGCGGCACGTATTCCACGTCGAAGATGTCTTGCAATACCAATTCTTTCTCCGGATAATCGGCAGTCACGTCGATGGTAATCAGGTCGGAAGTCGACGGTTTTCCTCCGTTGCAACTGAACATAGCCAGTAGGAAAATGGAACTTAGTAGGATGTTTTTCGGTTTCATATAAATATGTTTTTTATGGGTAATTCATGTATGTGTTATCCTAATACAGATAGGGACTCCATTTGCGTAAGGGTGGAAGGTCCACCCTTATGCGGGTTGAGACTCCCCCTTTTCCTTTGCGCGGAAAGCGAGCGCATAGAGGTGCATTTGCTTGACCATGGCCACCAATCCGTTCGAACGGGTGGGGCTGAGGTGTTCCTTCAGACCGATGCGGTCGATGAAGTAGAGGTCGGCGTCGAGAATCTCCTGCGGCGTGTGGTCCGACAGGACGCGGATCAGGAGGGAGACGATACCCTTCACGATGACGGCATCGCTCTCGCCTTGAAAGTGAATTTTTCCGTCCACGTAATCGGCTTGCAGCCAAACGCGACTTTGGCATCCTTCGATGAGGTTGCTTTCGGTTTTATACTTTTCGCCTAACGGGTCGAGGGCATTGCCCAAATCGATGAGCAGCGCGTATTTGTCCATCCAATCGTCAAAGGCGGAAAACTCTTCGATTACCTCGTCTTGAAGTTCATTGATTGTCATAAAAGAAGCTTTTTAAATTGACAATTGACAATTGACAATTGACAATTGGGAGTGTGACCTCTTCCTTGTCCGTTGTCCGCCGCCGATTGTCATGGGTTATTAATTAGTTGTTTATAGTCTATATGAACTTAATTGTCAATTGTCCATTGTTCATTGTCAATTCCCATAAATGATTTCCATCACCGTTTGTCCGACTGCCTTCAGTACGTCGCGGTCGATAACGTTCATGTTGTCGTTCTGCGTATGCCAGTGGGTGCGGAAGCCTTCCTCGGTGTTCGGGTCGTAGTTGATGATGTCGAGACAGGGGATACCGGTCTCCTCAATTACCGCCTCGTGGTCGTCGGTGATGGCGCCCCCGTTGGCGTTGATGAAATACTTGCCGTAGCCCAGATTGCGTGCCTTCTCCCACACTTCGTCGACGTAGCGTGCGGCATAGCGCATGGAGATATATTCCTTGTAGAATACCGCGTCGCGGGCACCCACCATGTCGAGCAGGATGCCGAACTGCGCCTTGTAGCCCGGTTTGTGCGGGTTGCGTCCCCAGAAGCGGCTGCCGAGGCACCAGGTGTCGCTCGTGTTGCCATATTGCTCTTTGGCGAACTCCGGTACGCCATAGTCTTCGGCGTCGAAGAAGGCGATGTCGATACCGATG
>CALUTX010000086.1 GCA_944323815.1 uncultured Parabacteroides sp.
GAATGTAAGAGTTTACTTCTTTTCCGTTTGTCAAACGAACTCTCGCTACTTTACGCATTGCAGAGTTAGGCTTCTTCGGGGTCGTCGTGTACACACGCACACAAACACCACGGCGCTGCGGACATGCATCCAACGCCGGAGATTTCCCCTTTTCCACCAAAGTTTCCCTTCCTTTTCTAACTAATTGCTGAATTGTAGGCATTTCTTTTCTTTTTTAAACTTTGAATGTATTATTATTTGATTTATTCTATTTCCTAATTTCGAGCTGCAAAGGTACATATTTATCCTCAGACTGCAAAAGGAATCTTTTTTCTGTTTACAGATATTTAACTTTTATTGAACGAGCTCACCCTATAATTGTTGCTAATGACTCCCGTATACTTCAATTTATAACATGATTCCTTCCCCTAACAAACCAATCAGCTCCACAGTATATCTATTTTTTCTCCACTGCACTTCCATTTACCCTCCGGGAAAATCCGTTTTTCCTCCGTCCGTATGATCCATCCCAATTAAAGTTCAAAGCGATACCCGACGGAGAGATAGAAGGCGCGATTTTGGAAACTATCGGTATGTTTAAACTGTTCCGTCAGCCCCAAGATGTATCTGAAATCGACCAAAAGTCCGGTCGGATCTTCGTAACCAGCCCCGAATACAAGGCTACAAGCTACGGGAGCCCCTTTTCCCATTTCATCCGGCAAGAGTTCCTCGCCATTAAATTCCCCTGTCGTTTTAAGTCGCAAATCAAGCTGTGGACCGGCATGCAAGTTGAATCCGCTTGGGTGTTTGAGCTTTGCGATAACAGGAATTTCCAAATTATGGAAATAAATATTCCAATTTTGAGTGGTGGAAAAGTCAATGCCATCATCCATAATGAAGATTTCATCCTGATACCCGTTTCTCATGTAAAGCAATTCCCCTTGCAAACTGAAATTCTTGTGAAACGTGTACTCGGCGAAAAATCCACCATTTGCCATAATGGTATAATCAGGCGTTTCGGTATCTCCCGGATAGTTCACGGAGGAAGCATTCACTCCCAATTTGCCGCCCACAGCCCACTGGGCATGAAGCGGGACGATAAAAAACGCTGCGACGAACAGCAGCAATACCTTCTTTATATTCATATCTCTTCCTGTTATATTGTTTCGTGTAACTAAAGAACGGGAAAAGGAAATGAATCGTATATAAAGGAAGAAGAGAAAGTAAAAAATGGAACACGATAAAACAAATACGCACGGATGGGGCTTATTTCTGATTCAAATACTCCTATCCGTGCGTATCCGGCTTATCTATCAAACACATGTTCTGTTTACGCGCTTTGACAAATCATTATCTACCGTTTCCCAATCAAAACGCATACGAAACGCCCACTGAAGGCATCAATGCATAGGCTTTATAATGCCCGCCGAAAGGATCTTCCTGACCAACCAAGTTTGTGTAAGGATAAGAACCGTCTCGTCCAAAACCGGTAATGTAAGAAAAAGCAAAATCGACAGACCATGCCGCATCAGGACGGAAACTGAAACCGGCAGTAATGCCCAATTTGTCCATGCTGGGAGTTTCGGGATTGAGGTAATTATCTTCCACCGGCGATTCGTCGTAATAAACACCCATACGGAGGTCTAACCGGTCGGTCGCGGCAAACTGTCCGCCCAAACGGTAGATGCGCGAGTTCTTGTATTGTTTAGGTGCGTGGATGTCATACTGCCCCAGCTCATCGGAAGGGCTGAAATAGATGTTCAACACGTCATAGGCACCCCAGCCGACAAACTGCACTTCGCCAGAAACCGTCCAGCGCACAGTAGGACGGTAGGTTACGCCGACGCTCCAGTTGTCAGACAGCCGTAATTCCGCACTAAGCGTCCCGCGATTGAGTGGCGGTACCTGAATACCCCCTTCGGGAAGCCCCAGTTGCTCTTTCATGGCTGGCGGCAGCATATTGATGAGGCCGTTTACCTGTGTCAAGAGATTGTTGAACTCCGTTTCGTTGGCATAAGCCAAGGCGATTTCACCCTCTTTCACTTTGGCGGTCACTTTGGAGCGGTAAGAGACACCGACCGTCCACTTCTCATTGATGTCGTACATCGCGCCGACATTGAATCCGAACCGGATATCGGAATTTCCCTTCAAAGCAACCGAGGCTGCCGAAACATCGTCGTATTTCGCCATTGTCTCCTTGACACTTTCCGGAATCAATGCACCCAAAGCAGGATTTTGAGCAATCAACCCGTCTGCCAAGCCACTCATGGCACCCGGTCCGATCAAGGCACGGCTTAGCGAAATGTTGCCGAACTCCATCATCAAGCCCGCTCCGATACTGAGATTGTCCAAAATCTTCCACGAAACGGTAGGTTGGATATTGAACGCTTTCAGATTGATTTCCTGAATCAGATGTGCCCCTTTCCAATTATCCCCCCAACGGATACCGTTACCGAAAGGCGTCGTAAGCGAAACGCCGGCGGCCAAGTTGTCATAAATCTTGAAGCCGGCATAAAGGTAAAGCGGCGTACTGGCTTTGCTGTCAGCATCAAACGAGTAGGTTTTATCTGCCGTCTCGTAGCTTGCGTTTGTAAACACGCCGGCGACACCAGCCGAGAGATGGATGTCCTTATCCATGAACACCAATCCGGCGGGGTTGAAGTGCATACTCTCTGCGCCCAGTTTCATTGCCGCTCCGACATGTGCCATACCGGCTTGCTTCGTGCTCTGAGCGTTTACCTGATAGCCTTCGGCGGCTGCATAGGTCATGGGCAGCATTGACAGGCAGACCCATGTAATCATTTTCTTCATAAACATTCTTTTTCGTTAGTGATTTGTATTCCGAATTGCCCTTTTCGGCAAAAACGGGGCAAAGATAGTTCATAATTCCACAGGATTCAACTATTTGCCGTTTCTCATTTTAATTGTACTTTTGCCGGTGAAAAGGGAAAGTACCCCTTTTCCGTGTGCTTGCTTAACCACGTATTAAAAACAAGAACAATATGAAACAACAAGATTCAGCATTCGTATGCTTTTCCGGTGGGCAAGATTCCACCACCTGCCTGTTTTGGGCAAAAAAACACTTCTCACATGTCGAAGCCGTCTGCTTCACATACGGGCAGAAACATTCCCTCGAAGTAAAAGTTGCACAAAAGATTGCCGAAGATGCGCAAGTTCCTTTCCATCTGCTGGACGTTTCGCTCATCAGTCAGTTAGACCCGAATTGCTCCTTGGTGAATGACCAAATCCCGATGGACGAAGCCAAACCGGCAGACAGTTATCCCAATACGTTCGTGCCGGGGCGCAATATGGTCTTTCTGACCTTCGCCGCTATCTTGGCAAGAAGCAAAGGGATTTTTAATTTGGTCACCGGCGTTTCGGAAGCCGACTTCAGCGGGTATCCCGATTGCCGCGACACGTTTATCCGTTCGCTGAACGTCACGTTGAACCTTGCGATGGATGAGCAGTTTGTGATTCACACTCCGCTGATGAACCGTGACAAAAGCGAAGTGTGGGAACTGGCGGACGAACTGGGTGTGTTCGACCTGGTACGGACGCAAACACTCACCTGTTACAACGGAATCATTGCCGACGGGTGCGGCCACTGTCCCGCCTGTACGCTGCGCCGCCACGGTCTGGAACTGTATCTGCAACGGAAAGCAAACAAACAACAGAAGAAATGAGTACAAGAAAAGAGGAAAACGAATTGCACCTGCTGGGAGGGACTACGGTCTACCAGCAGGATTATGCGCCGGAGGTGCTGGAAGCATTCACCAACAAGCATCCGGAAAACGATTATTGGGTACGTTTCAACTGCCCAGAGTTTACCAGCCTGTGCCCTATCACGGGACAACCCGACTTCGCTACTATATATATAGATTATATCCCGGACGTGAAGATGGTGGAAAGCAAGAGCTTGAAACTCTACCTGTTCAGTTTTCGCAATCACGGCGCCTTTCATGAAGACTGCGTGAACATCATCATGAAAGACTTAATCCGCCTGATGGACCCGAAATACATCGAAGTGACGGGGATTTTCACGCCGCGCGGGGGAATCAGCATTTACCCTTATTGTAATTACGGCCGCCCGGGGACTAAATATGAACAGCTGGCGGAACAACGGCTTTTCAACCATACGAAATAGCGTTGTTTTTTATACATTTGCAAGCAGAATTCATTTATAAATAGATTAGACCATGAATAGAAGTATCGTAACAACAACTGCCGTCACCGCATTGGCGTGTATGAGCAGTATCAGCGCGTTTGCGCAAAAACAATATCCGGAACAGGAGAAAATGAAGCCGGGTATGTCAGAGTATTGGACCCCGCAACCCCGTGTCGTAACGCCCGGAGACGCCCAAACCAACAGTGCGCCCTCTGACGCCATCATCCTTTTCGACGGGAAAGACCTTTCGGCATGGGAAAGCGCGAACGGCGGACCGGCAGAATGGGACGTGCACGACGGAGTTTTCACCGTCAACAAGAAAAAGGGTGACATCCTGACCAAACAGAAGTTTGAGAATTACCAATTACACATTGAATGGTGCGTTCCCGAAAACATCACGGGCGAAAGTCAGGCACGCGGTAACAGCGGTGTGTTCATGCAAGACAAATATGAGATTCAAATTTTGGATTGCTATAACAACGAGACGTATGTCAACGGGCAGACGGGCAGCGTCTACAAACAGACCCCTCCGCTGGTCAACGCGATGCGCAAACCGGGCGAATGGAATGTGTACGACATCATCTATTCGGCTCCCATCTTTAAAGAAGACGGGACCTACCGCGTTCCGCCCCGCGTGACGGTCATCCAGAACGGTGTCGTCCTCCAAAACAACACGACCATCTTGGGTACGACGGAATACATCGGCTTCCCTCAAGTCATCAAACACGGGGCTGGTCCTATCCGCCTGCAATCGCACGGCGACCCCAGCGAACCGATTAGCTTCCGCAATATCTGGATAAGAGAACTTTAAAGGTGCGCCGAAAAGCTACCTTGTCATTCCGGGCTTGACCCGGAATCCAGTATCGACAAAGAGAATCAATAAATAACTGGATGGCGGGTCAAGCCCGCCATGACAAAGACGCTATTTTGACACACTCTCGAAAAAGACGCGATTTTGAAAGTACATCCCCTGTCGTTTTTTCCCGTTCGGCAGCCGTTTTTTTCGGGACAGGGGGCATTTGGGGGGGCAGTGGGGACGGGTAAAAATGCGTTTTCCCAAACTTTATTGAAGCTAAAAGCCAAAATATGCACACACAGCAACGTATCATTTTAACACTTCCAAAATAAGAGTTTTCAAAAACGCCATTTTGCCCACCCCCACTGCCCCCCAAATGCCCTCAAACCATCGTCCGACATCCTGAAACAAAAGACACTTTCCCTTTATATCTTATTTATTATCGGCGCAATTCCTCTTATTAAGCACATCAGCAGCAATCCTCTTCTGGCGAACTTCGACTTAGCTCAAAGTAAGTTTAGCCACAACAAAAACTGCTTTTCTATGCACTTTTTCTGCCTAATTCCCCTTTTTAGGGCCTTTTTTCAAGGTTTATGACGCCCAATATGTTAACGAGAATCTTATTATTTAATGTTATTTTGCTTAATATTTCAATAACCAGGAGGTAAAGAGGAGCATCGGAACGCTCCAAAACAGCGAAAAATCGCAGATTTAATGCTATTTTAAACGAGGCGGTACCCGACCATTCCTCTCTCAATGGAGCGTAGACAATGATTTTGTCAATTGCTCAGTCTGTCGTCAGATTAAACTCATCCTTTAACTTACCCAAAACGGGATTGATTTTCAACAAATGTTCATACTTCTCGGTAGCAGTATAGGCCAAATGTTTTTGATTTGTTTCGTCTACCTGTACACGCATTTGAATATGCGAATTCTGCAAATGCGTGCGCAAATAATTCAAAATATCAATGCAATTATTCGTCAATTCATCTTGTTGACCGGGATTATGCACACAAACATCAAAATAGAAATGTTCCTTCAAAACCGGTTTGCAATTAATCATGGTATTTTTTAAATAGACCTTCTTTTCAATAGATGCGGCGTACGCATCCCAGCAACGGATCAAATCGGGTTCTGTAAACGTATTCCGCGTGTCGTGTACACTGTCAACCGTTTGTACGTTGGTCTGCTCTTTAGGGCGTTCCACGCCAATCTCTTTAATGGATGTTCCAAATTGCGGTGGACGTGAGAACTTCCGAGGGGTAGACTCCGAATTATTCTGCGAAATTGGAGAAGAAGAGACGCGCGAATGTAACGGTGATTGAGCCGAAACCGTCCTTCTCAATTCTTGCGACGGCTGGACAGGTTGTTGCAAGGGGGGGGCAGATTGAGGTGGAAGCTCCGTCCCGCCACTTGGAGCGGATTGTACACCGCCGGCCGTCGGGGCTGCATTCATCCCTCCTACTGGATCAATTTGGCCTTTTTTTTTATCTGCTTCCGATTGTCCTATTTGGTTCAATTGGCAAAGCTGGATAAGTGTCAACTCCAGTAACAAGCGTTTGTTCCGACTCGTCCGGTAATTCATGTCGCACGTATTGGCCAATTCGATCGCCTTAAATAGCCAACTATCCGAACAGCGCTTTGCCATTTCCTTATATCGTTCACGGATAGATGCCCCCATCTCAAACAACACTAATGTAGACTCATCCCGACAAACCAGCAAATCACGAAAATGAGAAGCCAAGCCCGTAATGACATGCTGCCCATCAAAACCCTTGCTTAGAATATCATTCAGCAACAACAAAGCTGGACGTACACTACCGGATAACATCGCCTCTGTCAAGCGGAAATAGTATTCATAATCCAATACATTCAGGTTGTCAATCACCGCCTGATAAGTAATATTCCCGTTTGTAAAGCTGACGACTTGGTCAAAAATAGACAAAGCGTCACGCATACCGCCGTCCGCCTTCTGGGCAATCACATTCAAGGCCTCCGGCTCTGCCTGTACCCCTTCACAAGAGGCGACATATTCCAAATGCTCCACCATATCGGCAAGCGATATACGTGAAAAATCATAGATCTGGCAACGGGAAAGAATCGTCGGCAACACTTTATGCTTTTCGGTTGTCGCCAAAATAAAAAGGGCATGGTGAGGCGGCTCTTCCAATGTCTTTAAAAAAGCATTAAAAGCAGCCGAGCTCAACATGTGCACTTCATCAATAATAAAAACCTTATATTTTCCGATTACAGGAGGAATACGAACCTGTTCAATCAAGGAACGAATATCTTCTACCGAATTATTGGACGCCGCATCCAGTTCGTGGATATTATATGAACGCTGCTCATTGAAAGCACGGCAGGATTCACATTCATTACAAGCTTCCCCCTCGGCTGTCAGATTCAAACAATTAATGGTTTTGGCAAAAATCCGGGCACACGACGTCTTACCTACTCCACGCGGACCGCAAAACAGATAGGCATGTGCCAGCTTATTATTTTGTATGGCATGCTTCAAAGTCGTGGTCAAAGCCTTCTGCCCGACCACACTCCGAAACGTTGCCGGACGATATTTCCTTGCCGATACGATATAATTATCCATACTTTTCCTTTCTTATGTACTTACAAACGTACACAAAAATCAGCGAAAATTCATCTTTTCCCTTACAAAATAGAGACTAAAAAGTGCCAAAAGGCTACTTAACATGCCAAATCACATGGTCTTCAGCCGGATGCTTTTTCGAAGTTGAGCGAACCTCTATCCGGTTGTCACCAGCCTGCAACGCGACACCTTTCCACTCAAACGTAGCGTAATCATCCGCCTGTTTTCGTCCCTGACTTTTGCCATTGACAAAAAGTTCCACTTCCGACTGATTGGAAAAGATTTGGATATCGGTTACAGATAATGTCCGTTCGCGATGGCGACGATTGGCAATATAGACAAACGGTTCCACTTTGTTCCAATTCGCTTTGTAGAAATAAAATGCATCTTTCTTCACCTTGCGGTCGAATGTAACAAGCCCCTTGTCGTTGATTCCCGGCCGGTCTCCCTCTGTACGATGAGCGGCTCCGAAATCGAACATATTCCACAGGAAAGACCCCCAGACAAAAGGACGTTCTGCCAACGCTTTCCAATTCTCTATATGATAATAAGTCTGATAGTTCTCCGGATGCCACCACCCCGAAGCATCGCCTCGTTTCAAGGAATCTTGTTGATGATAAATACTCGCACCAGCACCATATTCACTAATGGCAATCTTATACTTTGGATGCGCTTTATGATTGGCATCCAACCATTCACCCATCTCTGAAGGAGCACCGCCATACCAACCAAAATACTGGTTCCAAGCGATAAGGTCTGTCACAGCACTGATCGGGTCGTCATACGAAAGGAAACTGGCCGCCGTCGTAAGGCGCGTCGGATCTTCCTGATGAGCCAACTCATTCAGTTCTCCGATATATTCTGTCGGATTATCTCCTATCGTCTTCAATTCATTATACAAGCCCCAAAAACAAATGGACGGATGGTTATAATGCTGGCGTATCAACTCTTTCAACTGTTCTTTCCCGTTCTCGCGAAAAGCAGGTAGATTATTGTACCCCTGATCCTGATAACCGCCCGGTCCGACCTGTGGAATTTCTGTCCAGACAACAATACCATAACGATCCATCAAGTCATAGAAATAAGAAGCCTGCGGATAATGCGAAAGGCGAACAGCATTGACTCCCATCTCCGCCATGATGGCCGCATCCTCTTCATGATGTTCTTTAAAAAGCGCATTTCCCCGCTCCGCGCGGTCTTGATGGCGGCAAACACCCTGCAACTTCAAATGCTCTCCGTTCAAGAAGAAACCCTTTTCGGCATCAACATGGAAGAAACGAAGCCCCAACGGTTGCACGACGCGGTCTACCTCTTTTCCTCCGACAAACAGCGTCACCTCCACCCGATAAAGGAACGGATCTTTGCGTCCATTCCACAGATGTGGTTTCTGAATGGTCAAATCCATGCCGACTGTCGTCCAATCATGCGGGTCGACAGTTACATTCAACATTTTTTGTTCCTGCACGAGTTTGTCGCCATCCCAAATCTTCACATGCGCCTGTACCGGCTGTGTACTCTCGCTTCCGTTGGAAACAATCACTTTTGCATGGACATCGGCACGCTCCTTCGTCACCTTGTTTTGGACAAGATAAACACCCGGCGACGCATAATCCGTCAACGAAATATTAACCGGTTCCGTAATAACAAGGTGAACATCCCGGTAAATACCTCCGTAAAAGTTAAAATCACCAACCAACGGCATCACATCCAGATGCAGCGCGTTACTTACCTTCACCAAAATCCGATTGTCAGCACCATATTTCACTTTATCGGTAATCTCGAACACAAAAGCGCCATAACCACCTCGATGTTCACCGACAAATACGTCATTGATAAAAAGATCTGCCACTGTATTAACGCCTTCGAAACGGAGAAAAAGGCGTTTTCCTTCCCATGCCGGATCGACATAAAGCGTTTTCGTATAATTACCCATTCCCCGATAATAATCCTGTTTACCGGAGAGCGCATCGCCGCTGTTCCACGTATGAGGCAAGTTCACCCGCTGCTCACTTTTGTGCTGGACTTGGTGAGTAAAACGGAACTTCCAGTTCTCATTCAAAAGAATCTCCTTACGCTCGGCAAAAAGAGCAGAACTGACATATAACAGCAGCAAACAGATAATCGCACGTTTCATTGTTATCCTTTCTTTAATTTAAATTGTTTGCCCAAAGATACATTTTTTTCAGGAAACTGGACTTACATTCCCTGTTCTGTGCCACCTCCGGAACTGTTTCCGCCTGCTTTCGAATCATCATTGCTGATTCCGCGACGCACTTTCTTGATGGAACCTTTCATGTCGCCAAAACGATAAGAAATGCTGATGCGGAACTCACGCGCGCTGCGCCAATTGGTTGACTTATAACTAAACCCTTCGCCCGACATCGTACTCTCCATCTTCATGTCTTTCCAAAACGGATTTTGTGCACCCACCGAAACAGACAATTTCTTTTTCAAGAAATCTTTGCTGACACGAAGTCCGGCAAAATAAAAAGGTGACCCTTTTCCTTGCAATTGAATCCAAGGACTGAAGTAACCACCATCTGCATTGATACGGAAATCCAGCGGCAACGTAAACTGCGTCCCCGCAAAAATCCGACCGGAGAAACCATCGTTCGACATATTCATCGAACGACTTTCCATGTCGGTATAATCAATGCCTCCATTCATATAAATACGGAACCATGTCACCGGCGAATAGTTTCCATAGAGGAACAAGCCGACTTGTTGCCGCTTCCCGATGTTACCATACGTATTCCACAATGCACCGTTATATTGCGACCGGTCGTCCGTCGACGGAAAGTCGGCTATCTGGCTATAACTCTCGATTGAATTATTGACAAACGTATAACTCATGCTGGCGTTCATGCTGAACTTTTGCGTGAACTTACTGAAATTCAAATTCACATTGTTACTCTTTTCCGAATCCAGATTCGGATTACCTTGCGAAATATTCTGCGGATTTGCATCGTTGATATAAGGATTCAAATACCAGATACCCGGTCGCTGAATACGCATATTATAACCGATGCGCAACTGCGTAGCCATATCCAGCTGATAAGTTAATGTTGCATTCGGAACAACATCAAAATAATGCGTCTTGAAATTCATCTCCGGCGCCCGTCTGAATTCGGCATTCAAACTCGTACCTTCGGCACGCACACCCGCCTTGACACCAAATTTACCAAGCCGCATCAAATACCCCAAATAAGCGGAGTAAATATGTTGGACATGACGGAAATCGCTGACCTCATCCGAATG
>CALUTX010000087.1 GCA_944323815.1 uncultured Parabacteroides sp.
GTCCCGCACGCGGCCCCATGTCGACCACGTAATCGGCATGGAGCATCATGTCTTTGTCATGTTCCACCACAATCACCGAATTACCTGTATCGCGCAACTCCTTCAAAGAGTTAATCAAACGGACGTTATCACGCTGATGCAATCCGATGCTCGGTTCATCCAAAATATACAAGACATTGACCAACTGGCTGCCAATCTGCGTGGCCAACCGAATGCGCTGACTCTCACCTCCCGAAAGCGTGGCGGAAGCGCGGTTGAGCGACAGATAATCCAGCCCCACGTCCAAAAGGAACTTCAGTCGCGAACGAATCTCTTTCAATATTTCCACAGCGATTTGCTGCTGTTTTGCATCCAGCTTGTCCTCGATATGGTTCACCCATTCATACAGTTCCGAAACATCCATCTCCGCCAGTTCCGCGATGTTCTTCCCGGCAATCCGGTAGCACAAAGCCTCTTGGTTCAGCCGTTGGCCGTAACATTCCGGGCAGGTTGCCATGCGGATGAACTGTCCGGCCCACTTCTGCGCGGAAGCAGAGGCTTCACTTTCCTGCTGCATCGTGATATACTTTGCCACGCCTTCATAAGAGAGGAAATAGTTGGAATTGCCCAACGACTCATTTTTGATGCGCAACCGCTCGTCGGTCCCGTTCATGATTTCGTCGAGCGCCTCTTCGGGCAAATCTTTGATGGGCGTTTTCAACGTCGCGCCATATTTCTCGCAGATCGCTTCGATTTGCCAAAATATCAAGGAATTCTTATACTTGCCCAATGCCACAATCCCGCCATTGTAAATGCTGATCGACGGGTCGGGAACGATTTTCGTCATGTCCAGCAAATTCACCTGTCCCAAGCCTTTGCACTTCGGACAAGCGCCTTGCGGCGAGTTGAAGGAAAAATTGTGCGGCGCCGGTTCGCTGTAAGACAATCCCGTCGCCGGATCCATCAGGCGACGGCTATAATGACGCACCTCGCCCGTGTCGGCATCCAGTACAAGCACCAACCCGTCCCCCTGCTTCATGGCGACACGTAAACTCTCTTTCAATCGTCTTTCATCCGCTGCCGAAACGATCAACTTGTCGATGACCACCTCGATGCTGTGCATCTTGTAGCGGTCCAGTTTCATCCCGTGCATGATTTCCCGCATCTCGCCATCGACCCGGACGTTCAGATAGCCTTTCTTACGCATCTGTTCAAACAGTTCCTTATAATGCCCTTTCCGGTTGCGGACAAGCGGAGCCAGCAGATAGGTTTTCTTTCCCTTGTAACGCTCCAAGATCAGCGAGAGAATTTGTTCCTCCGTATATTTGACCATTTTCTCTCCGCTTAAATAAGAATAGGCTTCGCCTGCACGGGCGTAGAGCAAGCGGAAAAAATCATAAATCTCGGTGGTTGTTCCGACCGTCGAACGGGGATTCCGGTTGGTCGTTTTCTGCTCAATCGAGATGACCGGGCTGAGCCCTGTAATCTTATCCACATCCGGCCGCTCCATGTTGCCCAAGAAATTACGCGCATAGGCGGAGAAGGTCTCCACGTAACGTCGTTGTCCCTCGGCAAAGAGCGTATCGAACGCCAACGACGACTTGCCGCTACCGCTCATGCCCGTAATCACCGTCAGTTTGTTACGGGGGATTTCAACATCTATATTCTTTAAATTATGCACACGGGCACCTAAAATGGAAATCTGCCCGTCTTCCAACGTATGTTTGTCTGTCATCTTTTCTCTTCGAATTATTTAACCACCCATGCAGGGTCGTGCACGTATGTGTTCGGCGTCCGATAATCCATCTCGCTCAATTGGGGAATCTGCAACGTATAAGTCTTCCCCGCTGTCTGCAACTTCCGTGCCCGCAGCCACGGGTTGAAGCGTTTCAAGTCGGCGTATGTCACCCCTTTCTCTCGCGCAAAGGCAGCAAGATCGGCGATGTCTTTCGAAACCCTCACCGTATCACAGGCTATCGGCTTATAAAGATCTTTCGCCCGCATCACAAAGCCATATTTGTAGGGACACTTGAAGATCTCTTTAATGGCAAGGATACGATAGACATAACGCGATGTCTCTTCCACTAACCAAAGGTCGAGCGACGAATCGGCTCCCTGCTTGGACAGTTCGCCCGAAATGCGCCCCATGCCACCGTTGTAGGCTGCTGCAACGGTCGCCCAGTCGCCATATTTCTCGTATGCAGCCTTCAGGTACCGGCAGGCAGCTTCGGTCGCTTTCGCCACATCGCACCGCTCATCGACGGTCGGCGTAACGGTCAACCCATATTCACGCGCCGTCCCTTCCAACAGTTGCCACATCCCCACAGCCCGCGCCGGCGAAGTGGCGCGCGGGTTCAAACTGCTCTCGATGACCGCCAAATATTTGAAATCGTCCGGCACATGGTTTGCTTTCAATATCGGTTCGATAATGGGGAAATAACGGTTTGCCCGCTTTATCAACAACATCGTCGTCGAATGGAAGTAGGTAAAACTGCTCAGTTCCCGATCCACCCCTTCATGCCGGTCGTAACGGGTCAAATCAATTTCCTTACCGCAAAAAGGAAGCGCGGCAGGCACTTCCGGCGAGACTGTCGCCGACGGGACTACCGGACGTTGCTTCTTTACCCGCTCCGCATCGTCTGTTCCTATCGAAAAGCAGGCAGTCAGGCAAATTGCGCCACCTGCAACGAAACCTGCTATACTATGGCTGTTCAATAATTTCATCGTCTACTTTCTTTGGTCTAAGTACATTAATAGAACCCTTCCGGCTGAACTTCTCGCCCGCCGTACCGGTTGCCTCGATTATATAGAAATAAACACCGGGAGCCACATACTTACCGCCCTTCTTACCGTCCCAGCCTTCGGCGGGGTTGGTGGAGTGATACATCTGGACGCCCCAGCGGTTGAATATCCAGCAATTATAGTTGAGCAACGAACGATACGCCACCCGAAACTCGTCGTTGATACCGGGCGTCGTACCTGGTGAAAAAGCATTCGGAATCTCCAAAAACGATTCCGTAATCTCTATATCAAAAGAGGCCGACGCCTCGCAACCGCCCGAACGGTTATAAACGGTCACCTCCGCCGTATAACTGCCTAATTCTGAAAAGGTATAGTCTATCTCACTGTCGCGGAAAAGAACCAGCGGATTGTTCGCTCCCTCTTCCGTGTCGCTCCGATAGATCCGCCACTCATACAAAGCTGCCACCGGTTCGTTGGCATAAGCATGAAACGTGACCTCTGCCGGCGCACAAAGCGCATCCCCCTCACCCAACGTCATATTAGGCGCGCTTTCGACAAGCAACGTCGTATCGGCATGCAACTCGATGGCTACCGCTTCATACGTATCAGAAGTGACGGTCTGCTCTACCCCGAAATGACGCGCAAACAAATCTCCCGAGAGCGTGACCTCCGTGTCGCACAACGGCGGAGCCAACACCTGTCCGTTGTCGTCTTGCAAACTCTCGTTAAACGGATTGCCCGTCATCGTGACCGAAACCGGCGTATCGGTAAACGAAAGGCTTGTCTCGTCCCACGTCAACGTCCGGTATGAAATTTCATACTGCCGCTCCAACTCCACACGTCGCCCCGACGCAGGCAGATAATAATACATCGCTTCCGGAAGCGGTTCGCCCGACAAACGGAAATTATCACAACTTCCCTCAACCGTCAGGCTCTGCATAGCAAACGTATACTGGCTATAATCAATAATCCAAACATAATGCGAAAGCACATCACTCTCCGCCACAAAATAGCCATACCCTGCTTCGACATCCCGTATCGTAGAAGTGTTCCCGTTCTGCACCGCAGTAACCGGTTCTGCCTGTAACGCATTCGTCTGATAACGGTACCAACGGTGGTTTGTCGACGAGGAGGTATAACTGATCGTCGCGTTTGCCATCCCGTTCAGCAAATAGACCTCCAGCTTCTCGGCGGTCTCTTCCTTTGCCATCAACGGCGTACCGTTCCCTCCCGTTACTGTATATTGTTGCGCCTGAACAGCAAACGACACGAGCCAAAGCAGCAATACCCCTTCTATTTTCCTTATCTGTTTTCTTATCATCACGACCATCTGAATGAGCTTTCAAAATTACTACTTTTATACGGAGCAGCCGCCTTTTTATTGTAATTTTATCATGATGCGCATCGCGACACGAATATTTTGCAGATTTCTATACGGAATTTGTTCAGCCAATGGGACATAAACCTACCTATCCTTACAACTATTCTTCAATCAGCGGCGTCGTTTATAAAAACAGCGTCGCTGATTATAGAATCAACGCCGCCGTTTTTACAATCAACGCTGCTGATTGAAGAATAGAATGAGGGCCGACCTAAAAGAGATTCCGATTGTCTACACTTTTGTTGGCAACGACGCCAACTAATTCTTTCTGTCGGGCAACTCAGATATGGATTTCCCTTTACGCGCCTTTACGCGAGCAGATTCTTTTTTCGCATTATGGCGTTGGGAAAAGCGCTTCATCATCTGGTTTTCCAGTTCGTACACACGCCAAATCTGTTTTTGCGTCAGGAACTCGCTGTAAAGCGCGTAATATTTCTGCCGCAAGTCCAATATCTTTTGGCTATGGGCAAAACGATCTTTCAACGCCTGCCCGGTTTCCTCTTCCGTCATTGAATGGTGCGGTCGCTTGGGGCGAAGGCCGAGCGCCCATATCTCCCGTTGGGACTGACAGTAGGTGTCGATGAAACGGGCACTTGTCGCATCGTCCATTGCCAGTTTCTCGGCGATATGTTTCGCCTGCATTTCAGCCAGCTGTTCACGGGTAAGGCGCTGTTTGTTATTCTGAGCGGAAAGCGTTCCGCAAAAAGTTGTCAAAGAGACAACCCATACCAATAAACTGATTACATTTTTCATTGTTTTTCTCCTTTCTTTATTCGTTCATAAATATATCGTCTTGATAAATTTCAAGCATATAGGCCTGGTCTTCCAGACTGAGATTGGCAAAAGCCTGTTCCACATGGGTAAATCCGTCCGTCGGTTCATCGGAAGCAAAGGGATGAAGAACGAGTAGCAAAGCAAGGCTTGCAGCAACCGCCAAGACACCGGCGAAAAGAGGCAAACGGTAGCTCTTGCGCTTGACAGGCACAATCGGTTCACGTTGCACCTCTTTCCATATACGGGCCTCCATTTCATCAAAGAAACCTTCAGGAGTCTTATAAGGCATCCGTTTCCCTATTCGGTTAAAATCAAAGTCTTTTTCCATATCATCCGCATATTGAGTTCATATACTTTATTATTTTCTCTTTGGCAATGTGGTAGTTGGCCTTCACAGCGGCTGCCGTAGAACCTGTGATGGCGGCTATCGCCTCATAGTCCAGCTCGTCGTAATAGCGCAGGTTGAAAGCCAATTGTTGCTTGGTGGGCAGCGAGAGGATAGCCTGCTGTAATTTGACGCTCTCCCAATCGCTATAATCCACATAGTCGTCGGCCATCATCCGGTTCGTTTCGGCTTCGGAATCATCCAAAGAGACCAATCCGTCCCGTCGGCGTTCCAAAACGCGCAATGCCTCGTTGGTGGCAATCCGGTATATCCATGTCCCAAAGGCACATTCGCCTTTGAACTGCCGAAAAGAGCGGAATACCCGAATGAACGTCTCTTGGGCGGCATCTTGCGCATCGTCATGTGAGACCACCAATCGGCGGATATGCCAATAAACCGCCTCTTTGTATTTTGCCATCAGCAACCGGAATCCACTTTCCGTATTTTCGTTCAGGGCAGCAACAATCTTAGCATCATTCAACGTCTCCATAATTGCCCGGTTCGACTATCGCCAAACATGCTTCAAACGTTAGACAATCCCCGTTTTGCTGCGTGGTAATTCCCTGTTCCGCATCAGCCACTATCCGATGACGGTGCGGATGGTGACGATGCCGGTGATGCCGATGTAACGGGGCACAGGAACTAACCGTCAATACCATTCCTGTCGCCACTGCCACCATTCCCCATTTTCCTATTGCACTCATAGTCTTTACTTTTATCTGTTATACCTTTCTTGTAACGCCCCTTCATGAGCTCTTTGAGTGGGCGTTCTATTTAATAAGACCCGAAAAAGGGAGGGAAGTAAAATGAGGACAACTAAATTTTTCCAACTTTTTTCTTTTGCAAACAGGAAAGAAGAAACCTCCTTCTTCCCCAGCGGGTAATGGTTGTTTCTGCCGTGTCATTTTTGGGGAGACAGGAGCCAATGGAGGGATTCAATTGTGACAGTTATGACAGATATGACAGATAAAATGCGATTTTCCAAACTTATTTATTTTGAAGTGTTAATTTATGACAACACATAAAGCCATCATTTTAACACATTCGAAATAAGGTTTTTCAAAAATGCATTTTATCTGTCATATCTGTCATAATCTGTCATGATTCAAGGGGAAAGATATCCTACAAATCAAATCATCTAACTCATTTTCAATATATTATAAAAACAGCAAGAATACATGCAAATTTATTCGTGTTGTGCGGCATGCAAAAATAAGCCGTTATTTTCTTTGTAAATGCCCCTTTTTGTCGCTTTTTTGCGGTTGTTGAGCGCGCAATGTGTTAATAGAAAATCGTCATTTTAGATATAATTTGCTTAAAATACACTATTTTCCTACCAATAAGAGATGAAATGAAGGGATAAAAAGGGGCAAAAACGGGAGGATTACCAAACATTTACTCCCGTTATGTCGCCGTAAATTACCGATACAAAGCATTGCCCAAATCCGTCAATCCGGCTTCACCGGGCAAACCCGGATAGGCTTTTTTCATCGCCTCGACAAACGATTGGGCGGTTGCGTTCGCATGAAGCAATTCTTTCATCTGCTGCAAATAGGCGATTTTAAATTCTACCGCATCCCGACAGGCTGCACCTCCATGCCCTCCGATAAACCAATCCGCCCCGGAGGCTAACGAATTTTTGGCTTCGGCTATTTCAGCATCAATCGCTGCCGGAGAAGAGACCTGCAAATGGCTGACATGCGCTTTTGCCGGTGTCCAATGGGTATAATAGACCTTCCCTCCTATCAAAATACTGGCTCCGGGAAAATCTGAAGAGGCCCCGTGACGGAACTCGAACGACACGCCTGCCCACACCGGTGTTGCCCCGAACGCGATTTCCGAAGCCTTCCCGGTAGGCATCTCCGTCAACGCATCTCCAAACGCTTGCGCAAATCCTTGCATCATGCCGCCATATATTTCACCCTTCGTAAATTCCGGCATCCCTTCTACCATCACCACGTCGTGATGCCCGGTTCCACCAACATGATAGTCCGTAATGCGTTGCTCGACCGGTTTATTCAATGTAGCAAGGTACGAATCAAATTCCGCCACATTGTCCTTGAATAAAGGTTGCTCCATCGTCACAAGTGCCTCTTTCCCTTCAATGATGTAACTGGCGTCGCCCAATGCGTCGTTGGTATAATAAACATGCAACTTAAAACTACCGAGGTCATGTACCTCAAAACGTCCTTTTACCTGTGCCATAACTGTAACTGTTAATAAATTGAACAAAATAAATAAAGCCTTTTTCATTTTCCTTCTTTTTAAAGGGTTCTACAATCTAATCTTCTGCTATTACTCACCAAAAGTTTCTTTGTTTCTTTCACACCGCAAAGCCAAAGAGAGTATTTTTATCAAACAAGTAGATACCTAAACCTCAGATAGTTACAAAGAAGTAACCATTGTTGAATACAAACCACTTAGCAGACAAAAAAATTTAGAAAAAAGTTTTTTGCCATACAAAAGGAAATTAGATTACCTTTGTAGAGTAATATTGAAATAGAAAAGATTATGGATAGAACAACAGTAGAAGATGCTTTATTCCCCGCTTGTCCGATACGGAACATCCTGGCCCGCCTTTGTGACAAGTGGTCTTTGGTCGTTATTTATACACTTAATCAATCTGACAAAGAAACCATCCGTTTCAAAGAGCTACAACGTGAAATCCCGGATATATCCCAAAAGATGCTGACCGTCACGCTTCGCACTTTAGAAGAGGACGGATACGTCACGCGCACCGTCTTCCCCGAAGTTCCCCCGCGGGTGGAGTATGCGCTGACCGAACGAAGCAAATCTTTATTACCCTACATAAACGCGCTGATAAAATGGGCGCTGGACCACAAAGAGGAGATTATGAAAGACCGGAAAAAGAGTCTTTCGTTACATGCGCTTCCAACCAAAACTCCCCGGAAGGTAGTTTGATTTAACCGGGAAGTCATTGGATTTCCACATTCTCCCAACAAAAAATCTGCGCAAATGCATTTTCCACAAAGAATATTACTAATTTTGTGTCCCTTAACGCAACGAGCATGATTGAACGGATATACATCTTGGAAAGCGTCGACCCGGTGATCTTTTATGGGGTCAACAACAGCAATATGCAATTAATCAAGACATTGTTCCCCAAATTGCGTATTGTGGCAAGAGGAAATGTGATGAAAGTAATCGGCGACGAAGACGAATCGGAACTTTTCCTCAAAAAAATCCGGGAAGTAGAAAAATATTGCGAAGAATATAACTCACTCAGCGAAGACATCATTCTCGACATTGTCAAAGGGAAAGCGCCTGTCGTCGCCAAACAGGAAAACCTGATTATCCACGGGATGAACGGCAAACCCATCGTTGCACGGACGGAAAACCAACGTCGGCTGGTCAAAACATTCGAGGAAAACGACCTCGTTTTCGCCACAGGCCCTGCCGGTACCGGGAAAACGTTCATCGCCATCGCCCTCGCGGTCAAAGCATTGAAGAACAAGGAAATCAGAAAAATCATTCTGAGCCGCCCGGCGGTCGAAGCGGGGGAAAAACTGGGATTCCTGCCCGGCGAGATGAAAGACAAGTTAGACCCCTATCTGCAACCGCTTTATGACGCCCTGCAAGATATGATTCCCGGGAATAAGCTCCGGGAATACATGGAAAGCAATGTCATCCAAATCGCACCGCTTGCATTCATGCGGGGACGTACCCTGAACGATGCAGTCATTATCCTCGACGAGGCGCAGAACACGACAACGCATCAAATCAAAATGTTCCTCACCCGATTGGGGATGAATGCCAAAATGATTATCACGGGCGACATGACGCAGATAGACCTCCCGCCCTCTTGTGTCTCCGGACTGGTACAGGCCATGCAGATACTGAAAGGCGTGAAGGGCATCGGACGCGTGGAGTTTGAGAAGAAAGACATCGTCCGCCACAAACTTGTCCAGCGCATTGTGGAGGCATACGACAAATATGAAGCAAAGAAAAATCTTAATCATAACCCGGAAGCCCGAGAGTCCGGGCCTAAAAAGTAATTTAGCATGAAGAAAGCTTTAACAAAAACAGAATTCAACTTCCCCGGTCAAAAGAGTGTCTACCACGGGAAAGTGCGCGACGTGTATAACATCGACGACCGTTTGTTGGTCATGGTTGCGACCGACCGCATATCGGCATTCGATGTCATTCTGCCTGAAGGCATCCCCTACAAAGGCCAGATGTTGAACCAAATCGCCGCCAAATTCTTGGATGCGACAACAGACATCTGCCCCAACTGGAAACTGGCTACGCCCGACCCGATGGTAACTGTGGGTGTCATGTGTGAAGGCTTCCCCGTCGAAATGATTGTGCGCGGGTACCTGTGCGGCAGCGCATGGCGGGCATACAAGAGCGGCGTGCGCGAGATTTGCGGCGTGAAATTGCCGGAAGGGATGCGCGAGAACGAACGTTTCCCGGAACCGATTATCACCCCGACAACCAAGGCTGAAATCGGAGAGCACGATGCCGACATCTCCAAAGAAGAAATCCTCGCCAAAGGATTGGCTACGCCTGAGGAATACGCACTGCTGGAGCAATACACCCTCGCCCTCTTCAAACGTGGTACGGAAATCGCCGCTCAACGGGGCTTGATACTGGTCGATACCAAATATGAGTTCGGCAAGCATGACGGGAAAATCTACCTGATGGATGAAATCCACACGCCCGATTCCTCCCGCTACTTCTACTCCGAAGGTTATGAAGAACGGTTTGCCAAAGGGGAACCGCAGAAACAACTCTCCAAAGAGTTCGTGCGCGAATGGCTGATGGACAACGGTTTCCAAGGGAAGCCGGGTCAGCAAGTGCCCGAAATGACACCGGCCATCGTCGAAAGCATCAGCGACCGGTATATCGAGTTGTATGAACATATCACGGGCGAAACATTCGTCAAAGGCGATACGGACAACCTCTTGTCCCGCATTGAGAAGAACGTAACGGCATATCTTCAACAATAAACGATACAAGCCTATGGCGAAATACGGTTCAGAGCAAATTCTTCCTTATAATCAAGATGAGCATAAGGCTACGCAGGTCAAGCGCATGTTTGACTCCATCGCCGGTACTTACGACAAACTGAACCACACGCTTTCGTTCGGAATCGACAAGATTTGGCGCAGGAAAGGCATTGATTTCCTGCGCCCTTTTTCTCCCCGGACCATTCTCGACATCGCAACGGGCACGGGCGACCTCGCCATCTCCCTCTGCCGCCGGCTGGAAAACGCACAGGTCACCGGCGCAGACATCTCGGAAGGGATGATGGAAATCGGCCGACGCAAGGCTGCGGAGGCGGGCTTAGCAGACCGTATCACCTTCGACGACCAAGACTGCACGGACTTACGCTATCCCGACGCGACGTTCGACGCCGTCACGGCAGCAT
>CALUTX010000088.1 GCA_944323815.1 uncultured Parabacteroides sp.
TTTCCGTATGAAACCCTATTTGCAGAATCCTGTCGGGAATGGCATCACGGTGATGTGGCAGACGACGGTGCCCACTTACAGCTGGGTGGAGTATGGAACGGATAAAGAGCATCTGCAACAGGCGCGTACGATTGTCGACGGACAAGTCATCTGCAACGACCTGCAAAATAAAATCCGCTTGAACAATCTGGAACCGGGGAAAACTTACTATTATCGGGTTTGTTCCCGTGAGATACTGCTTTATCAGGCTTATAAGAAGGTCTTTGGGGAGACGGCTGTTTCTGACTTTTATACGTTTACCTTGCCCGATTCACGTGATACGGACTTTACCGCTATCATTTTCAATGACCTGCACAAGCGTTCAGAAACCTTGCAGGCTTTATTCCAACAGGTGAAGGATGTCGATTATGATTTTGTTGTCTTCAACGGCGATTGCATCGACGACCCGGCCAATCACGAGCAGGCCACCCGTTTCTTGACGGAACTGAATGAGACGGTGGGAGCAAGCGATGTGCCGGTGTTCTATTTGCGTGGAAATCATGAAATCCGCAATGCCTATTCCATCGGGTTGCGCAGCCTTTTCGATTATGTGGACGACAAAACGTATGGGGCTTTCAGTTGGGGTGATACCCGTTTCGTGATGCTCGATTGCGGGGAAGACAAGCCGGATACGCATTGGGTTTATTACGGGTTGAATGACTTTTCCGATTTACGTCGGGCGCAGGCCGGTTTCCTGAAAGAAGAGTTGGCGTCGAAGGCCTTTAAAAAGGCGTCGAAACGCGTGTTGATTCATCATATACCCGTTTACGGGATGGGCGATGGTTATAATCCGAGCCTTGCCGAGTGGGGCGATTTGCTGAAGAAGGCGCCTTTTGCCGTTTGCCTGAACGCGCATACACACCGTTTCAATTACATCCCCAAAGGGGAAGACGGCAATGCGTTCCCGGTCGTAGTGGGCGGAGGTCCGTCCATGAAAGGGGCGGTTGTCATGATTTTGCAGAAACAGGGCGATTCGTTGACGTTGCGTGCATTGGATACGGAAGGAAATGAGAAATTGAAGCTGGATTTGTAAGACGATGAACCAAGACATTCCCAAAGAGGCGGAGAACGTTGGCAAACCGGCCGATTTGATTTATGGAATCGACGCTTGTCCGCCATTCAAAGAGGCGTTGTTTGCCGCCTTGCAGCATCTGCTGGCGATATTCGTGGCCATCATTACGCCTCCGCTGATTATTGCGGGGGCTTTGAAGTTGGATTTGGAAACGACCGGTTTTCTGGTTTCCATGTCCTTGTTTGCTTCGGGCATATCGACCTTCGTTCAGTGTCGTGGCTTCGGGCCGGTGGGGGCGAGGCTGCTTTGCATACAGGGAACCAGTTTCTCCTTTATCGGGCCGATTATTGCTGCCGGAACGATGGGCGGTCTGCCGCTGATCTTCGGAGCTTGCATGGCGGCTGCGCCCATCGAGATGATTATCAGCCGCACCTTTCGCTACTTGCGGGCGGTGATTACGCCGTTGGTGTCGGGTATTGTGGTCTTGTTGATAGGGCTGAGCTTGATTAAAGTCGGGGTCGTTTCTTGTGGTGGCGGATACGGGGCAATGGACGACGGGACGTTTGGCAATTGGAAACATTTGGTTGTGGCGGCTGTCGTGCTGCTCAGCGTCCTGTTTTTTAATCGTTGTGGTAATAAATACCTGCGGATGAGTTCCATCGTCTTGGGGTTGTGTATTGGTTATGCGTTAGCCTATTTCTTGGGAATGGTAGATTGGGAGGTGGCTGCCACCCAGAGTCTGACGGGGGTGAATATTCCGTCCCCTTTCAAGTATGGATTGGATTTGAATCTCTCGGCTTTTGTGGCGATTGGCTTGGTCTATCTGATTACGGCGATAGAGGCGACGGGCGATATTACCGCCAATTCGATGATTTCTGGAAAACCGATTGAGGGGGATGCTTATTTGAAGCGTGTTTCGGGCGGCGTGTTGGCAGACGGCATGAACTCGTTGATTGCCGGCATGCTTAATTCGTTCCCCAATTCGATTTTTGCCCAAAACAATGGGATTATCCAGCTGACGGGCGTGGCAAGTCGTTATGTCGGTTATTACATCGCGGCGATGTTGGTTTTGCTGGGATTGTTTCCGGTCGTGGGAGTCGTCTTTTCGTTGATGCCCGATGCGGTGTTGGGCGGAGCGACGCTATTGATGTTCGGGACGGTGGCAGCGGCGGGTATCCGAATCATCGCTTGCCAACCGATAGACCGAAAGGCGACGCTTGTTTTGGCTGTCAGTCTGGCTTTGGGGCTGGGAGTGGAGCTGATGCCCGATATTCTGGCGGCTGCTCCGGAGGCGCTGAAAGGTATTTTTTCTTCCGGCATCACGACCGGCGGATTGACCGCGATTGTCGCCAACCTTTTGATACGAGTAAAAGAAGATAAAACAGAATAAACATGGAATTGTTGAAACAACGCATATTGCAAGACGGGAAATGTTTCCCGGGAGGAATCTTGAAAGTGGACAGTTTTATCAACCATCAAATGGATCCTGTGCTGCTTTACAAAGTGGCGGAAGAGTTCATCCGTCGTTTTCAAGATGCAAAGATTAATAAGATTGTGACCATCGAAGCAAGCGGCATCGCGCCGGCAATCATGGTGGGTTACATCATGCGCCTGCCGGTTGTCTTTATCAAAAAGAAGAAGCCGAAGACGATGGAGAACATGCTGACGACGGTGGTGCATTCCTTTACCAAAGACCGGGATTATACGGTTTGCATCAGTAGTAATTTCTTGACGCCGGACGACCGGATTTTGTTTATTGACGACTTCTTGGCGTATGGCAATGCGGCGATGGGCGTACTCGATTTGGTGCAGCAGTCGGGCGCGAAACTCGAGGGCATGGGCTTTATCATCGAGAAAGCGTTTCAACACGGGCGCGATGTCTTGACCGATGCCCATGTACGGGTGGAGAGTTTGGCGATTATCGACAGTCTGGACGATTGCAAAATCACGATTCGTTGAACATTTGAGAAAAGGAATAATTGAATGGAAAAAGAGATAAAAGAACGGTTGATTAGCCGGGTAAAGACAAATCCCTATATAAACTTTCTGGAAATTGATTTTACAGAAGTTGAAGATGGCCGGGTGGAAGCCCGAATGCCCTTGCACGACGAGCAACGGCAGTATAGCGGCGTCATTCATGGAGGCGTATTGGCGGCGTTGGCTGATACGGTAGCTGGTTTTGCTGCCTATACGATGTTACCCATTGACCGGGATGTTTTGACGGCCGATTTGAACATCTCCTTCTTGCGGGCCGCTTGGGGCAAGGAGTTGATAGCGAAGGGCTATGTGGTCAAACCTGGACGGCATTTGCATTTTTGCGAATGCGAGATTTATTGTGACGGCAAACTGGTGAGCAAAGCATCGGGTACTTTTTGCGTCGTCCATCCTCAGATATGAAGCGAGAAGCGGTCTGCATCTTTCCATGCCGGGAATTTGGTCCGTAGGCGGTCCAGTTCCGAATAGGCGAGCGTACAGGTGCGGACTGCTCCATCCCGTTTGCCTGCGTCCGCCAGTTTCTCCCCTTTAGGCGAGTAGATGGCCGAATCGCCACCGTAAGCAATTCCTTTTCCGTCTATCCCCACACGATTCACCCCGCAAACAAAAGCAAGGTTTTCTACAGCCCGTGCCGGAAGCAATGTCTTCCATGCACTTCGACGTGCTTCGGGCCAATTGGCCACATAGACCAATAGGTCGTACGCATTGGCTACGTTCCGGCTCCAAACAGGAAACCGCAAATCATAACAAACTTGCAGACAGATGTTCCATCCTTTGTAGGAAACAATTGTCTGTTTCTCTCCTTCTGTGAAACGGCGGTCTTCTCCTGCCATGCGAAACAGATGTCGTTTGTCGTAAAAATGGGTTTCGCCTGTCGGTGTGACCAGGAAAGCGCGGTTGAAATAATGTTCATCCACGCGCGCAATGAAACTCCCGATGATTGCCAACTGAAAATCGCTTGCCCATTTCCGGACAGTCGACAACGTCGTGCCCTCCATCGTATCGGCCAGCCGTTCGACCTCCATGGAAAATCCTGTCGTGAAGGTTTCCGGCAAAATGGCCAAATCCGTTTTTCCGCAAGCACGCTTGAGTAGTCGGCCGAATCGTTGCAGATTCTCTTCCCGCTCTTCCCATGCAATGGACGATTGGATGAGGCTGACGCGTAATGATTCTGCCCGGACAGTGTTCATCATATCGAAACGAAATTATGTGGATGGCAAGCCGTGACCTCCTTGTAATAGGCCCGTATCTGGCGAATATCCCTTTCCACGTCTCCCGTCGGGTAAAACAGCTTGCTGATGCCCGCCTCTTTTTTCTTGTAGTCCAAGTAGGCCAACAAAATAGGCACGTGCGCTTTCAGCGCGATGTAATAGAAGCCCTTTTTCCACTCTTCCACCCGTTTTCGCGTTCCTTCCGGCGTAATAGCAAGCTGGAATTTCTCGTGACTGTTGAATTGTTCGGCCATCTGGTCAGTCACCGATGTGTTTTTACTTCGGTCTATCGGTACGCCGCCCAGCTTTTTGAAAAGCAGGTTAAACGGAAATATGAACCACTCTTTTTTGATTAAGAATCGCGCATTCCTGCCGATAGAGGTATAGAGTAATTTCCCGAATACAAAATCCCAATTACTCGTATGCGGCGCGACGCAAATGACACATTTCGGCACATCCTCTTGGATGACAGGACCTAACCTCCATCCCGTCAGTCGCAAGAGCGCCTTGCTGATTGTTCTCTTCATCCAAACTCCTTTTTATTTGCTCAAAGCGGTTATCCCGTCGGAAATTTCGTCCGCTTCTTTTTGAAGATCAGCAAGAAGTTTGCGGTAATAAGCCTTGACCAATTGTGGGTTGTCCTTTCCGTCCGGCCGGTGGGCCCGGCAGATAAGATCGTCTTCCATATCCAGAATCCGTGTCAGGAGCGCGTCGGCCTTTTCTTGGTCGACACCCGGTATATAAAGTTTGCAAACCAACACTTCAGAGAACAAATCGCCGGCAATACGGCTAATGTCTTTCTTTAAAATCCGTCTTTTAGCCATAACTATATTCATTTAAAAGATGTACAAATCTACATAATTCGCCTTGTCAGACAAAAAACTGGCATTGAAAAAAAGTAAAAAAGGAAGATTCAATTACCCGGCAGGAAAATAGGGATTACCATATTACCTCTTGTTTTTGGTTAAAGAATCACAAAGCAACGGTTATCTCACAAATTATTTGTTCTTTTGCGGAAAAATTAGGAGGAGTGTTCTTTGGACACATCTTCAATGTGTGTTTTTAACAGAAAGGTTATGTCTCAACTTCACTCGCGTTTGACTTCCATCATGAGTATTGCTTTAGTCCTATTTCTATTGGGGCTTATTCTTTTAATCGGGGTATTGGGGAAAGAGTTATCTGCGTATGTGAAAGAAAATATCTCTTTTTCGATTGTCTTGAAAGATGCGCTCAGCACAACGGAAATCAAAAAAATGCAAAAACAGTTGGACGCCCTTCCTTATATTAAATCAACCACCTACATTTCAAAAGAACAGGCAGCTAAGGAACTGGAAGAAGAACTCGGGGAAAATCCGGAAACATTTTTAGGTTTCAACCCGCTGCAAGCCTCTATCGAAGTCAAATTACATTCGGAATATGCCAATCCCGACAGTTTGCAGCACATTGAGAAAGCGATTAAAAACTATACGACTGTGTCTGATTTGCTCTATCGAAAAGACATGATGCAAATGGTCAATGAGAATGTGAAACAGGTCAGTT
This sequence comes from uncultured Parabacteroides sp., assembly GCA_944323815.1. Lineage (GTDB taxonomy): Bacteria > Bacteroidota > Bacteroidia > Bacteroidales > Tannerellaceae > Parabacteroides. Next base: position 5,797 of record CALUTX010000088.1, read on the forward strand.
TGATTTTGCTTACGTTGGCTGTTATCCTGATGGCCATTTCTTTTGTGTTGATTAGCAATACCATCCGATTACTGATTTACTCCAAACGGTTTCTGATTCACACGATGAAACTGGTCGGTGCGACAGCCGGTTTCATACGCAGGCCCTTTATTTGGTATAATCTGGTCAGTGGATTTTTTGCCTCTATCCTCGCAATTTTAATGCTGACCGGTGCGTTATATTATCTGCAAAATGAGTTGGACGGTTTTATCCGGCTGTTAGACTTTCGAACCCTGTTTTTTGTTTTTGCCGGTGTACTGGTAATGGGAATTTTACTTTCGACCGTAGCCACTGTTTTTGCAGTGAACAAATATTTGCGAATGAATGTCGATAAACTATATAATATATAAGGTATAATTTATGGCTAAGAAAGATTTTGCTTTTGGAAGAGAGAATTTTATTTTGATTGCGGCTGCTGTCATCATCATTGCAGTCGGCTTTTTATTGATGAGCGGAGGTGGTTCCAAAGATCCGAGTGGATTCAATCCGGAAATATTTAGTACGCGCCGGATTGTCATTGCGCCCGTTATTACGCTTGTCGGATTTGTGACGATGATTTTTGGGATTCTGAGAAACAGTAAAAATAAAAAAGTGACAGAATGAGTTGGTTAGAGGCATTAGTGCTCGGACTGATACAGGGACTTACCGAATATTTGCCGGTCAGCAGCAGCGGACATTTGGCTATTGGTTCAGCTTTATTTGGAATCGAAGGGGAAGAAAACTTGGCATTCACCATTGTGGTGCACGTCGCGACTGTTTTCAGTACGTTGGTTATCTTGTGGAAAGAGATTGAATGGATTTTTCGCGACCTTTTCAAGTTCCAGATGAATGCCGGGACACGATATGCCATTAATATCGTCATTTCGATGATACCGGTTGGCATTATCGGTGTTTTCTTTAAAGATACGGTTGAAGATATTTTTGGTGCCGGATTGTTAATCGTCGGATGTATGTTGTTGTTGACGGCGGCGCTACTGACGTTCTCTTATTATGCCAAGCCCCGTCAGAAGACAAGTATCTCATTGAAAGATGCTTTTATTATCGGATTGGCGCAAGCGTGTGCTGTGATGCCCGGACTTTCCCGTTCGGGGACAACAATTGCGACCGGACTTTTGTTAGGTAATAACAAGGCGCAAATGGCACAGTTCTCTTTCCTGATGGTCATCCCGCCGATTTTGGGAGAAGCATTGTTAGACACCATTAAGGCGGTGCAAGGCGAAGCTATCGCTGGCGACATTCCAATGTCTTCGTTGTTGGTGGGATTTTTGGCCGCTTTCCTGTCCGGATGTTTGGCGTGCAAATGGATGATTAACATCGTCAAAAAGGGAAAACTGATTTACTTTGCCATTTATTGCGCCTTAGCCGGTGCGGTAACCATTATTTGTTCCTTACTTAATTGAATATGGATTTCATAGAAGGAGAAGTTATATATTTCAATAAGCCGCTGAAATGGACCTCGTTTGATTTGGTAAACAAGTTCCGGTACAAACTGTCGCGGAAACTGCATGTCAAGAAAATCAAAGTGGGACATGCAGGCACGTTAGATCCTTTGGCCACCGGCGTTATGATTGTCTGTACGGGCAAGGCGACCAAACGAATCGACGAATTCCAATACCAGACCAAGGAATATATCGCGACACTCAAACTGGGAGAAACCACCCCTTCTTTCGATTTGGAAAAGGAGGTGGACGGCGTGTACCCCATCAACCATATCACGCGGGAACAAGTAGAACATGTTTTGCAGTCATTCATTGGGACGATTCAACAAATACCCCCCGTATTTTCTGCCTGCAAAGTAGAAGGAAAACGGGCGTATGAACTGGCGCGCAAAGGGGAAGAGGTCAATCTGAAATCGAAAACCCTTGTCATTGACGAGATGGAATTATTGGATTACAGTCTTCCTGTTATTCGCATACGTGTCGTATGTAGCAAAGGGACGTACATCCGGGCTCTTGCCCGCGACATCGGGGTTGCCCTCCATTCGGGAGCCCATCTGATTGCGCTCGAACGGACGCGCATCGGGGATGTCACCCTGGACCAATGCTTGTCTCCTGACGACATCGACGCATTTCTTTCTGAAAACATTGCCGAAGAGGCAACCGAGATTGCTAAATGATAAAAAACAACTATATATTTGCCTTATGAAACTGTCAAAATTCAAATTCAATTTGCCCCAAGAGTTGATCGCCCTACATCCAGCCAAAAACCGAGACGAGTCAAGATTGATGGTCGTCAACCGTAAGACGGGCAAGATCGAGCACAAGGTTTTCAAAGACATTCTAAACTATTTCGGCGAAAAAGATGTGTTCATCTTCAACAACACGAAAGTCTTTCCCGCCCGTTTATATGGGAACAAAGAGAAAACAGGTGCGCGCATCGAGGTGTTTTTGCTGCGTGAGCTGAATGAAGAGCTTCGCTTGTGGGACGTATTGGTAGACCCGGCCCGTAAAATCAGAATCGGCAATAAACTGTATTTCGGTGAAGACGACTCCATGGTTGCCGAAGTCATCGACAACACAACTTCGCGTGGTCGTACGTTACGCTTCCTCTATGACGGCAATCACGACGAATTTAAAAAGGCACTGTACGCATTGGGCGAAACGCCCCTTCCCAAATATATCGATCGCCCGGTAGAGCCGGAAGATGCCGAACGCTATCAAAACATCTTTGCCACCGAAGAGGGGGCAGTCGTCGCTCCGGCAGCAGGTTTCCACTTCAGCCGCGAACTGATGAAACGGTTGGAGATCAAAGATTGTCAATTCGCCTATTTGACTTTGCACTCCGGATTGGGCAATTTCCGGGAAATCGACGTGGAAGACCTGACCAAGCACAAGATGGATTCGGAGCAGATGATTATCAACGCCGAGGTTGTCAATACGGTCAATGCGGCCAAAGACTCGGGACACCAGATTTGTGCTGTCGGTACCTCGGTCATGCGCGCCATCGAAACGGCAGTCAGCACGGACGGCCATCTGAAAGAGTTTGAAGGCTGGACAAACAAGTTCATCTTCCCTCCGTATGACTTCAGCGTCGCCACAAGTATGCTTACCAACTTCCATCTGCCGCTCTCCACTTTGTTGATGATGACGGCCGCATTCGGCGGATATGATTTGGTGATGGATGCATACGACGTAGCAGTGAAAGAACAATATCACTTCGGCGCATATGGCGATGCCATGCTGATTATCGACAAGTAATCCCTCTCGTATGGCTTTCACCTATCTGGGGTTGGGCTCCAACTTGGGGAACCGGCGGAAACAACTCATTACGGCAATGGCATTGTTGGCGGAAAGGGCGGGAGACATGCTCGCCTATTCCGCTTTTCATGAGACGGAAGCCTGGGGATTCGTTTCGGAAAACCGTTTCCTGAACGCTGCAGTCAAGTTGCAGACCGATTTGCCGCCCCTCGCCCTGCTGCACGTCACGCAACAGATTGAACGGGAGCTGGGACGTACGCAAAAGAGCGACGGCACCTATCACGACCGCCCCATCGATATCGACCTCCTGCTGTACGACGAGCTGATTCTCGCGACACCGGAACTCGTCTTGCCCCATCCCCTGATGCACGAACGGAAATTTGTGATGGAACCCCTGTCCGAAATCGCGCCTTTCGTCATTCATCCCCTGTTAAAAGAACGTATCATTGATATAAACGAACGCTTATGAACGACATCGAGAAAATCCTGACCGGTGGCGGTATGGTCTTCAAAAAGAAGGCAAAAGAACCGGCCGGAGAAAAGAAAATCAAGTTCTCCGACTTCCTCCGCGGCACGCACGGCTCCGATTCCGCCAAATGGAAAGCCGGCTTCAAGTACAAAAAAGCCCTGCGCAACAGTAAAAAGAAAAAATAATTGACAATTGACAATTCACAATTGACAATTATGATTAATTTTGCGGCTGTATTGATGTGGATAGATTTGTATTGCTTGCAACCACAGGAAAAAATGCTAAAAAACATTCCTTCCATTTGGAATTGCCCTCCGGCAAAACAATTTTTCCCCGCATCAACTTTTATAATAAATGTAGTATAAACCGACAATGGTCCAAAAATTGTCAATTGTCAATTGCCCATTGTCAATTAACAAAGGAAGATGAGTTATTTATTTACCTCCGAATCGGTGTCCGAAGGGCACCCCGATAAAGTAGCCGATCAAATATCGGATGCTTTGCTGGATGAGTTCCTCGCATATGACCGGAACTCGAAAGTTGCGTGCGAAACCCTTGTTACGACCGGGCAGGTCGTCTTGGCTGGAGAAGTAAAATCAAGCGCGTATGTAGACGTGCAAGACGTGGCGCGCCGCGTCATCGAACGGATTGGCTACACGAAGAGCGAATACCAGTTCGAAGCCAAATCGTGCGGTGTCTTTTCGTCGATTCACGAGCAGAGCGGCGACATCAACCGCGGCGTTGAGCGCGAAGACCCCTACAATCAGGGCGCGGGCGACCAAGGAATGATGTTCGGCTATGCCACCAACGAAACCGCCAACTACATGCCGCTTGCGCTCGACCTTGCGCACAGCCTGCTGCTCGAGTTGGCGCAAATCCGCAAGAACGAAAACGACTTGATGCCCTACCTTCGCCCCGATGCGAAGAGTCAGGTGACGATTGAATATGCCGACGACGGCCGTCCGCTGCGCATCGACACCATTGTCATCTCGACGCAGCACGACGAGTTCATTCCCGCCAAAGGCATCACGCAGGAAGAGGCCGATCGCGCCATGCAAAAGCGCATCGCGGAAGATGTGAAGACCATCCTCGTGCCGCGCGTCAAGGCACAATACCCGCCAC
>CALUTX010000089.1 GCA_944323815.1 uncultured Parabacteroides sp.
GAACAGAGAAGTTAAGCCCAATGGCGCCGATGGTACTGCGTAAAAGTGGAAGAGTAGGTAGCCGCCGTTTTTTGAAAAGAGAAATTGTCGAAAGGCAGTTTCTCTTTTTTGTTTGCATAGGTATATATTCTCCCTCCCGGAAGGGATTCTCGATTGCTTGCCGGGAAATAATACAGGGGAAAGCGTTTATTTCTCCTGTTTTTTTTGTATTTTTGCCGGGTATTGTACAAAAATAATAGTATATGAATCTGTTAGAACTGAGTGAACAGGAAATCATAAGACGCAATAGTCTGGAGCGGTTGCGGGAGATGGGGATTGAGCCTTATCCGGCAGCCGAATATGTAACGAATGCTTTTTCCAAAGATATTAAGGAACAGTTTAAGGACGATGCCGAACCTCGCCAGGTCAGCATTGCGGGACGAATTATGAGCCGCCGCATCATGGGAAAAGCCTCATTCATGGAGTTGCAAGATTCCGAAGGCCGGATACAAGTTTATATTTCACGAGATGACATTTGCCCGGACGAAAATAAAGATTTGTATAATGTCGTTTTCAAGAAATTATTGGATATTGGCGATTTTGTCGGGGTCGAAGGGTTTGTATTCCGCACACAGATGGGCGAGATTTCCGTCCATGCTCAGAAACTGACGCTTTTGTCTAAATCGCTTCGCCCTTTGCCCATTGTGAAATATAAGGACGGGGTTGCCTATGACGGATTTAACGATGCAGAACTGCGTTATCGGCAGCGTTACGTCGATTTGATTGTCAACGACGGGGTGAAGGATATATTCCTGAAGCGTGCTAAGGTGATAAAGACCTTACGCACCGTTTTGGACGAAGCTGGCTATACGGAGGTGGAAACGCCTATATTACAGTCTATTCCGGGAGGAGCGAGCGCGCGTCCTTTCATTACGCATCATAATTCGCTTGACATTGATTTGTATTTGCGTATTGCGACCGAGTTGTATTTGAAACGGCTGATTGTCGGAGGCTTCGAAGGGGTCTATGAAATTGGGAAGAATTTCCGTAACGAGGGAATGGACCGGACGCATAATCCTGAATTTACTTGCATGGAGTTGTATGTACAGTACAAGGATTACAATTGGATGATGTCCTTTACGGAACAACTGTTGGAACGTATCTGCGTGGCAGTGAACGGCTCGAGCGAGGCAGTCGTGGATGGCAAAACCATTAGTTTCAAGGCGCCTTACCGCCGTTTGCCTATTCTGGAGGCAATCAAGGAGAAAACGGGCTACGATTTGGAAGGCAAAAGCGAAGATGAAATCCGTCAGATTTGCCATGAACTGAAGATGGAAATCGACGATACGATGGGAAAAGGAAAATTGATTGATGAGATTTTTGGCGAGTTCTGCGAAGGAACGTTTATCCAGCCGACTTTCATTATTGATTATCCCGTCGAGATGAGTCCCCTTACCAAGATGCACCGCAGCAAGCCCGGTCTGACCGAACGGTTTGAGCTTATGGTGAATGGAAAAGAGTTGGCCAACGCGTATAGCGAGCTCAATGACCCGCTTGATCAGGAAGAGCGCTTTAAAGAACAGCTCCGTCTGAGCGAGAAGGGGGACGACGAAGCGATGTTCATCGATCAAGACTTTTTGCGTGCCCTGCAATTCGGGATGCCGCCGACGTCGGGTATCGGCATCGGCATTGACCGTTTGGTCATGTTGATGACGGGTCAGACGGCTATTCAGGAAGTGCTGCTTTTCCCGCAAATGCGCCCGGAAAAGACCGTGAAGAAGGATGCCGCTGACAAATATGCTGCTTTGGGCATTCCGGCAGAATGGGTTCCGGCTTTGCAGAAAGCAGGCTATGTCACCATCGATTTGCTGGCCGGGGTAAATCCGAATAAATTAAGGCAGGATTTGTGTGAATTAAATAAGAAATATAAGTTAGATTTGCAGAATCCTTCTGCCGAAGAGGTCAAAGGATGGATTGACAACGCAACAAAATGAAAGTGATACGATGAAGTTGCCCGGAAAAATTGCAATAATGGGAGGCGGCAGTTGGGCTACCGCTCTGGCCAAGATTGTACTTTCTACGCAAGATAGTATCAACTGGTATATGCGTAGGGCCGACCAAGTGGAGGAGTTCCTTCAGTTGGGGCATAATCCAAGTTATCTCTCGTCCGTCAAGTTTGATATTGGTAAGATTCATTTTTTTACGGATATCAATGAGGTCATAAAGGAGTCGGATACGTTGATTTTTGCGACCCCGTCGCCTTTCCTGAAGCAGCATTTGATGAAGGTGACGACTTCGATGCATGACAAGTTTATCGTTTCGGCCATTAAGGGTATCGTTCCGGACGAGAATATGCTTGTCGCGGATTACTTTTCGGAGTATTACAATGTCCCGATGGAGAACATCGCGGTGATAGGAGGGCCGTGCCACGCCGAAGAGATTGCGCTCGAACGGTTGTCGTACATCACCTTGGCCTGTTCGAATATTGAAAATGCCAAAACGCTTGCCCCGGTATTTAAGAACCAATACCTGAGCAACTCGTGTTGTGAAGATGTCACAGGGATTGAGTATGCGTCGGTTTTAAAGAATGTATATGCAATCGTGGCGGGGATTTGCCACGGTATGAAATATGGTGACAATTTTATCGCCGTCTTCATTTGCAACGCGATAGACGAGATGCGCAGTTTCCTGAACGCCGTGCATGGGCTGAAGCGGGACGTGACAGACTCCGTCTATCTGGGAGATTTGTTGGTGACGGCCTATTCCCGGTTTAGCCGGAACCGTACATTTGGGACAATGATAGGAAAAGGATATTCCGTCAAAATCGCCCAGTTGGAGATGGAGATGATTGCCGAAGGATATTACGGCACCAAATGTATCCGTGAGATCAATGAGAAATATAAGGTGGACATGCCGATATTGGATGCGTTGTATGGCATTCTATATGAAAAGAAATCGCCGACGACAGCCATTCGGCAGTTGACCGAAACGTTTAAATAAGAAATAAAGATGAAGAACATTAGTCTTAACATTGACAAAGCGCTGGGGATTGTGACGAAAGAACAAATCCTTGCACAAGCAGTAAAGGCGAATGAATGGAATGCTACTCTGCAAAAGGGAGATGGCGCAGGGAGCGACTTTTTGGGTTGGCTGCATCTTCCCTCTTCCATTACGGCCGCAGAATTGGCGGACATCGAGCATACGGCCCAACAATTACGTTCAAGATGCGATGTAATCGTGACGGTCGGCATCGGGGGAAGTTATTTAGGCGCCAGAGCCGTGGTCGAAGCGATGAGCAACAGCTTTGATTGGTTGCAGGCAGACCGCAAAGACCCTGTTTTGTTATATGCCGGACATAATATTGGCGAAGATTACTTGCATGAACTTTGCGAGGTGTTGAAGGGAAAACAATTCGGCATCATCAATATCTCTAAATCAGGAACGACTACCGAGCCGGCGTTGGCCTTCCGTATCCTGAAAAAAATGCTGGAAGAGACGGTCGGGAAAGAAGAAGCCAAACACCGCATCGTTGCCATCACGGACGCCCGGAAGGGCGCTTTGCGCACGTTGGCGGATAAAGAGGGTTACAAGACCTTCGTGATTCCCGATAACGTAGGCGGACGCTTCTCGGTGCTGACACCGGTGGGCTTGTTGCCAATCGCTGTGGCAGGTATCAACATTCATGATTTGGTGGCAGGAGCTGTCGCCATGGAGAAGGCAACGGATGTAACGGTTCCGTTCGAGCAAAATATCGCTGCGATTTATGCCGTCACACGTAATCTGCTTTATGAAAACGGAAAGAAGATAGAGATTCTCGCCAACTTCTACCCGAAGCTGCACTACATTGCCGAATGGTGGAAACAGCTCTATGGCGAAAGCGAGGGCAAGGATGGAAAAGGCATTTTCCCCGCATCGGTAGACCTGACAACCGATTTGCATTCGATGGGACAATGGATTCAAGAGGGCGAACGGACGATTTTCGAGACCGTTATTTCGGTGGAAGAACCGGCTCACCACGTCATGGTTCCGACAGACGAGGAGAATCTGGACGGCTTGAACTTCTTGGCTGGCAAGCGGGTCGACGAAGTGAACAAAATGGCCGAACTGGGTACGCAGTTGGCCCATGTAGACGGAGGTGTGCCGAATATTAAGATTACGATGCCCGCCGTTACGCCCTATTACATCGGGCAATTGTTCTATTTCTTTGAGCGTGCATGCGGCATCAGCGGTTACCTGTTGGGCGTGAACCCGTTCAATCAACCCGGTGTCGAAGCCTATAAAAAGAATATGTTTGCCCTGTTGAACAAACCGGGGTATGAGAAAGAAAGTGCGGCTATCCGCGCCCGCTTGTAAGCAGCGGGTAGGAATCCGCTCCGCGCGTGTCGCGGAAGAGATGCAGAGGGTAGGTATGGGTTCAGCGGCTCGCGCTGGAGGCGTACCTACCCTCTGTTTTGACGGAGCGGTTCGCGCGGAAGGCATACTCACCCTGTGTTTCCTTTGCGCGGCAGCCGCTGACGGTGTACCTACCCTGTGGATGCTTTCCGCGCCGGCCGCTGCGCCCGTACCTACCGGGTAGATGCGTTTATGCTTTGTGTAAATGGCTTTACATGGCCTGTAATTTGATTAAAAACGATGAAGATTCAAGAATCCATAGCACGATATATAGAAAAAACGGGGCAGACGTCGCTCGTCCCGAAGGCGGTTTTGTTTGACATGGATGGCGTTTTGTACGATTCCATGCGCTTTCATGCCCGTTCGTGGTACGAAACGGCCTGTAAGCACCAGTTGGTGGCGACTCCGGAGCTGTTTTATTTGTATGAAGGGCAGACGGGCGACAGCACGATTAACGAACTGTATCGGACTACCTTTCACCGCGACGCCACCGAAGAGGAAAAACGTACCATCTACGCCGAAAAGGCGCGCCTGTTTAACCTCTATAACGATGGCGAGGCGATGCCGGGTGCGGCCGACGTGCTGAAGGCGGTGCGTGCCTCCGGTCTGCAAACGCTGATTGTGACCGGTTCTGGGCAGCACAGCCTGATTGACAAGGTCGAGCACACCTATCCGGGTTGCTTCAAGCGGGAGCAGATGGTGACCGCCTTCGACGTCAAACTGGGTAAGCCCCATCCGGAACCCTATCTGATGGGGCTGAAGAAGGCGGGCGTACAGGCCAACGAGGCGTTTGTCGTGGAAAACGCTCCGATGGGCGTGCAGGCGGGCGTGGCGGCCGGTATTTTTACGATTGCCGTGAATACGGGCCCGTTGTCAGACCAAGTGTTGCTGGATGCCGGTGCCGATTTGCTCTATCCAAATATGAAAGCGTTGGCCGACGACTGGGAGAACATCATGAAGGCCGTCCGTCGGGCTGAATAATACAAGGAAATAAAAAAGAGGTACAAGCGATTGCGGTTGTACCTCTTTTTTTGTCATTTGAGTTCTTTTTCCTCCATCATGTCCAATTCGTTTTTGTCCGGGTCGATGAATCTGTACTCCAAGAAACCAAGACTCTGATTTGGAATGACTTTAATTCCCATGGAATATTTGAATTTCCATTTCCATTTCAGCGGGAACCGCCCGCTATTGATAAATGCTGCTACATAAGGATGTACATGTAGGGCGAATTTCTTCACATGGTGTTTGTTCACTAAGCAGTCGATTTTACCTTCCAGGTTGTCCGTAAAGAGGATGGAAGGCTTGATGGTACCCGTCCCGAAACAGGTCGGGCAGGCTTCCCGTGTGTCGATGTCCATCGCCGGACGGACACGTTGGCGTGTGATTTGCATCAGGCCGAATTTGCTCAGCGGCAAAATGTTATGTTTGGCCCGGTCGTTGGCCATCGCTTTGTTCATGTGCTCGAACAGTTTTTGCCGGTTGGCCGCTTCAGCCATGTCGATGAAATCGATGACGATGATACCTCCCATATCACGCAGGCGCAGTTGGCGGGCAATTTCGTCCGCAGCTGCCGTGTTGACGTCGATGGCGGTCTTTTCCTGTGCGTCGCTGCCTTTGGAGCGATTGCCGCTGTTGACGTCGATGACGTGCATGGCTTCCGTGTGTTCGATGATGAGATAAGCTCCGCTCTTGTAGGTAACGGTGCGCCCGAACAACGATTTGATTTGTTTCGTGATGGCAAAGTTGTCAAAAATCGGGAGTTCGCCTGTGTATTGTTGCACAATGTCCTCGCGTCCGGGAGCGATCAGGCTGACATAATCGCGGATGTTGTGATATACGGCAGCATCATTCACGTAAATATGCTGAAAAGAGGGGTTGAAAATGTCGCGCAGCAAGACGACGGCCCGCGCCGTTTCCTCGTAAATGAGCGTAGGGGCTTTTGTCTTGGTGATTTTGACAATGCTTTCTTCCCAGCGTTTCAGTAATGTCTTTAATTCATGATCGAGTTCAGCGACCCGTTTCCCTTCGGCGGATGTCCGTACGATGACGCTGAAATTTTTCGGTTTGATGCTTTGAATCAGTTGCCGCAGACGCGCGCGCTCTTCATTCGATTTGATTTTTGTGGAAACCGATACTTTGTCGGAAAAGGGTATCAGGACGATGTATCTTCCTGCGAACGACAGTTCGGAGGTCAGCCGCGGGCCTTTGGTCGAAATCGGCTCTTTGGCGATTTGGACCAACACCTCTTGCCCCACTTTGAGTGCATTGCTGATGCTTCCCTCTTTTTCTATTTCCGGGAGTATCTGTTGTTTCGTCATGGCCGGGATTTTCTTTTCTCCCAGCGCTTGCTTCAGAAATTTTTGTTGTGTGTTAAAGTTCGGACCTAAGTCCAGATAGTGAAGAAATGCATCCTTTTTATATCCTACGTCGATGAAAGCAGCATTCAACCCCGGCATCAGTTTTTTAACCCTGCCCAAGTAGATGTCGCCGACGGCAAACGAAACATTGCGTGCCTCTTTCTGAAGCTCCACAAGGCTCTTGTCTTCCAAGACGGCGATAGATACCTCTTTGGGTTGTACGTCAACTACTAATTCACTTACCACTATAAAAAGAGATGTTTTAAACAGGAGACCTTATTAAATACGCAAAGAACAAACTTAAAAGGTCTCTTATTAAGTTTGTTCTTCAAAGTTTTACTCAAATAGACTTACTTTTTCTTATGTCTATTCTTCTTTAGTCTTTTTTTGCGCTTGTGCGTAGACATCTTGTGTCTTTTTCTCTTCTTTCCGCTAGGCATATTGTTCTGAATTTAAAAATTAAACTATAATAACTTGATTTATTTTACATCGTTTAAAAAAGTCTTTGCAGGCTTGAATGACGGAATATTATGTTCCGGGATGATAATCGTTGTATTCTTGGAAATATTACGAGCCGTCTTTTGAGCTCTTTTCTTAATAACGAAACTTCCAAACCCTCTCAGGTAAACATTTTCTCCTTCAGACAAAGAATTTTTTACTATATTCATGAAAGACTCTACCGTGTTCAGCACAGTTTGTTTGTCAATGCCTGTGCTTTTTGAAATCTCGCTAACAATATCTGCTTTAGTCATGTCTATAAATAATTAATTGATTTGGACCTATTAATTTTTTGGAATGCAAATATATAGCTTTTTATTTAAGTGGAAAAAGAATTGCCGGCCAAATTTTAAGAAAAAAGTTTCTTGCCGATTCGTGAGAACTGTGTATGTTTGCAGAAATCAATTAGTTGCAGGTCGCGGAAGCGACTTGTGGAAAGCTCGTATAAGAAGTGGAGAAACAATTAAAAATTAGTTATTTACTACGTTCGTGGTATCAAGAGAACAAGCGGGAACTTCCTTGGCGGAATGCTTCAGACCCTTATGTCATTTGGATTTCGGAGATTATCCTCCAGCAGACGCGTGTCGCGCAGGGAATGGACTATTTTTACCGTTTTATGGAACGTTTCCCCGATGTCGCTTCGCTGGCTCAGGCAGACGAAGACGAGGTGTTGAAATATTGGCAGGGGCTGGGCTATTACAGCCGGGCGCGTAACCTCCATGCGGCGGCCAAAGAGATTATGCAACGTTTCGGCGGCATATTTCCCCGCCGCTACGAGGATGTGATTTCGCTGAAGGGGATAGGGGAGTACACGGCGGCTGCCATTGTTTCGTTTGCCTGGAACCAGCCCTATCCGGTGGTCGACGGGAATGTCTTCCGGGTACTCTCGCGCCTGTTTGCGGTGGATGTCCCGATTGATACGTCGAAGGGGAAGAAGACATTTACGGAACTGGCCGGTTACCTCATGGATCCGCAACATGCGGGAGAGCATAATCAGGCGGTGATGGAGCTGGGCGCCCTTCAGTGTGTGCCGCAGCATCCGGATTGTGCGGTCTGCCCGCTCAATGCCCATTGTACGGCGTATGCAGCCGGACGGGTGGCCGATTTTCCCGTCAAGCAGCATAAGATGAAGACACGGAACCGCTATTTCCATTACTTCTATATACAATGTAAAGGGACGACGTGGATAACCCGCCGCGGAAAGAAAGACATTTGGGAAGGTCTGTACGAATTTCCGCTTATCGAGACGGAGCGTCCGATGGATTTCGCCGAGTTGCAGCAGACAGCCGCTTTCCGGCGACTTTTTGACGGTGCGGGCGACCTTTCGGTTTCGGTCGACCTCTCCGATGTCAAACATGTCTTGTCGCATCAGGTACTCTATGCTGCTTTCTATCGTGTGGAGATTGCGAAAGAAAATCGGGCGTTGCGCGGTTTCCTCCGGATTCCGGTTTCCGACATAGACCGCTATGCCGTCCCGCGCTTGATACATCTTTATCTGGAGCGGCTGGAAAGAGGCGAAACGAAGGAGGAAGGGGCGGTGTAAACGACAGGACCGTCACGGGGTTTCCTGCGTGTTAAAAAAGTTTCCCTCCGGATAAATGGACTTAGGTAGGGGGCAAATTGTTTTTGACCGGATGTAAAGTGGGCGGAGATAAGCCGAAAGATCGTATCTTTGTCTGTAATTTTGTTGTAAAATTACAACGGTTATAAATAAAGAATGAAACAGATGAAACGAATGAAACAATTATGGCTTCTGCTGTTCCTCCTGGCTGGCAATGTCCTGTATGCGCAGACGCAGAAAATCACGACGGAGGAACAATTCAACGCTTTTATCAACGAACAGTCGGCACAGCTGATGGCTGCCTACGAGCAGGAAACCTATGCGAAAGGCTCCGATATATGCCGCGCTGTCATGACGCAGGTGGAAACGCTTCCTGCCTGGCTAAAAGAGAAGTACGGCTGGCAAAAGTATAATTTCGCTTTTCATTTGACGCTATGCCTCTGCCTGCAAAACAAGAAGGAGGAGGCGTTGGAGGCGTTCAAAATCGCCTATAACAACGGAAAGGACGGAGTCCTTTACAGCGCGGTGAAGGGATATGAAGAGATATTGAAGCCGCTGCACGGCGACCCGGCGTATGAGGCCATCGTGCGGCAGCTACGGGAAACGGGCGATTACCTTTATATATTACAGCAGGCTCCGGCTTATACGCGCACGACACGCCCCGACACGTTGCCCCGTTTCTCTTATGCGGCTCCTGATGACCCGGATTTGGCGCGTGTCCGTCAATATTTCCGGTTAGACAGCGTGATCAGTGGGGCCGGTGATGAAATTTCAAAGATAAAGAATGTATTGACTTACATCCACAACCTGATTCGGCACGACGGGCAGAACCCCAATCCGGAAGGCGGCATGAACGCCATCAACATGGCGGAAGCCTGCAAGGACGGGTCGCGCGGATTGAACTGCCGCGGGTTGGCTACGGTGCTGAACGAGTGCTATTTGGCGTTGGGCATCCCCTCGCGCGTGGTGACCTGCATGCCCAAGACGTTCGTCGGCGATTGCCACGTCATCAACGCGGTCTACTCCTCCTCGCTCGGCAAGTGGCTATGGATGGATCCGACTAACAATGCGTGGGTGACGGATGACGCGGGTAACCTGTTGAGCATTCGGGAGGTGCGCGAACGGCTGCGCGACGGCCGCCCCCTCGTACTGAACGAGGAAGCCAACTGGAACAACGAAAACAAGGTGCGAATCGAAGACTACCTATATAATTATATGACGAAAAACCTCTACTATCTTGGTTGCTGGACACGCTACGAGTTCAACACCGAGAGCAACGGGCATGGCGAGAAACTGTATGTCAACCTGATGCCTACCGGTTTCGACACGACGCAGGAGAACCCGCGCAACTGGCGCGTGAACGACGATGTGTGGTTCTGGCAAGCCCCGATTATAAAGAATAAAGCTCGAAAGGAATAAAAGAATGGAAGTGAAACGAAAAGTCGATCGGATTTTATGGAGCGTGTTTGTTTTATGCGCCTGCATAAGCCATCTGTGCATGGGGCAGACTTTTGACATGGCTTCGTGGGGCATTGTTCCCGGAGGCAGGAACTTGTCTGCAAAAATGGTAAAAGCGTTGGAGGAGATTCGCGGAAAAGTGAGCGAAGACAGCGTGGTCATACGGTTTCGTGAAGGCCGCTATGATTTCTATCCGGAAGATGCTGCCGAGAAGATGTACTATATCTCCAATCACGCCGAATATCGCGGCAACCAGCTTCCTTTGGAAAGACCGCTGCCGGTCGCTGTCGCGTTGGAAGATTTCAAATCGCTGACCATAGAAGGAAACGGCGCTTTGTTCGTTTGTCACGGATGTATGTT
>CALUTX010000090.1 GCA_944323815.1 uncultured Parabacteroides sp.
GAAAGAGAAGATTGCGGCTTATCATGATTTCCGCGATTTGATTTTGGATCCGAATGTCGATATTGTCCATATCGCGACGCCGCCTCATTGGCATGGTATCATGTCGGTGGAGGCTGCGAAGGCAGGGAAAGACATTTGGTGTGAAAAACCGATGACCCGTACGATTGGTGAAGGCAAGCGGGTGATGGAAGCGGTGAAGCAATACGGGCGGATGTTCCGTCTGAACACGTGGTTCCGCTTTACGGATACGTTCTACGGGCTGGGTACGCCGGTCAGACCGCTGAAGAAATTGGTACAGAGTGGCCTGCTGGGTTGGCCGTTAAAGGTGACCATCAGTAAGCATACCGGTTTCGACTGGAAATTCTATTGGGTTGGAAAAGAATATCTGGAACCGCAGCCAGTACCGGCCGAACTGGATTACAACATGTGGCTTGGCCCGGCTCCTTACAAGCCTTACAACCCGCATCGGGTACATCAAACATTCCGCGGTTATTGGGATTATGACGGTGGCGGCTTGGGCGACATGGGGCAGCATTATATTGACCCCGTACAATATTTCTTGGGAAAAGATGATACAAGCCCGGTAAAAGTCGAAGTTGATGCGCCGCAGCAACATCCGGATGCTGTCGGGACATGGCGTTCGATTACTTATACCTATGAAGACGGTTGTCAAATTGTGCTTTGGGGTGGCGACTTCGGTGACCCGAACACGCCTTACATCGCCGGTCCGAAGGGGAACGTATATAAGAACTTTGTATGCGATATACCCGATTGGGAGAAGAAACTGGCCGATTATCCGGAACCGGAACCGCAAGTGACGGATTTCATCGAGTGCGTGAAGACGCGCCAGCCGTTTGCGTTGAACGAGCGGAACGGATTCCGTTCGGCAACGATTGTCAATATGGGAGCGGTTGCACTTCGGTTGAACCGGACATTGCATTTTGACCCTGTGAAACTTGAATTTATCGACGACGAGGCTGCAAACCGTCTGTTGGATCAGCCGATGAGAAGTCCATGGAACATTTAATTTATTCAAATAAGCAAAGAGATGAAAAAAGTATATATATCAATAGCAGCCTTATTATTATGCGGAAATATGCTCTTGGCACAGTCGCCGGCCAACCGCACGTCAAAAACCATTGCGGCTGATGTGTTGGCGCAAATGCCGGCTAAGCAACAAGCCGAATATAATAAGTTGATACATGATTTGAGTTCCACAGGAGAAGAGGGCGTGCTGATGTTGGTCAAGATGATTAACGCGCCGGGCAAAGGAAGCAACTCGAATGTAGATTACGCCTTGAGTGGTTTGACGCATTATGTCATGGCGAAAGGCGAAGAGCAGGCACGCCTGACAACGGCCAACGCCTATTTGAAGGCGTTGGAGATGGTGAATGAGCGAGAGACGAAAGCATTCATCATCCGCCAACTTCAGGTGTTGGGCAAGGATGAATGCGTAGAAACGTTGCAGACCTACTTGAAGGACGAGTCGTTGAGCGGTCCGGCTGCCCGTGCCTTGTCTGCCATCGGTACAGAGAAAGCCGGACAGGCGTTGGTGTCTGCTTTGAAGATGCGTGCCGGAACACCGAAGACGCAGAAAGATGTCATTCGTGCGATTGCCGATTTGCAGGTAAAAGAGGCGGAACCGATTTTATTGGCGTTGGCAGGCGCGTCGGATGCGGATATGCAGAAGACGGTTTTGTATGCGTTGAGCCGTGTCGGTTCAGCCAATTCGATGGATTTGTTGGCAGATGCCGCAGAAAAAGCGGGCTATGCGATGGAAAAGACCGGTGCGACGGAGGCCTACGTTGCGCTGTTGAAACGCTTGGTTGCGCCCGAAGATCCGGCAGGTGTGATGAAGGCTGCCAAGAAACTGCAAAAGGCAGCGGCTAAGGCGGGACAAGAACAGACCCGTGAAGCAGCTTTGCAAATCATCCTGTCTGCCGAAGAACCGGAAAAGGTGTCCAAACAGATTCTTTCTGCCTTGAAAGACCCGAGCCGGAATTACCGGAATGCCGCTTTGGATTATGCTTCTTGCTATGCGGATCAGGCGTTGTATATTGAGTTGATTAAGCGGATACCGAAAGAGAAGGCAGAAGTAAAGGTCGATTTGCTGAACTGGGTCGGTCGTGAAGCGAAGAAACCGGCTAAGCATGATATAATCCAGCATCTGGAAATCCGCTTCGACCTTCCGGCTAAACAGATTTTGTTGGAACAATTGACGGATGAAGATTTCAACGTACAGCAGGCGGCTGCATGGACATTGGTCAAGATTGGGGACAAATCCTATATTCCTTCGTTGACCAATTTGCTGAAGAGCAGCGACAAGCAGGTTGTATTACTCGGGCAGGATGCGTTGGCAGCCTTTCCGGGAGATATTGACAATGCAGTGGCTCAAGCCATAGAGACGGCTTCGGATGCAGGAAAGATTGCCGGATTGGAATTGTTGGCCATGCGTATGGCTGATTCGAAAGTGAACACCGTGACGGCGCAGATGCGAAGCGGATCACCCGAGGTGAAAGCGGCGGCTTATAAAGCTTTGCAAGATGTGGTGACGGCGCGAGACTTTGTCGAGATGTGCGGTATCTTGGAGTCGCAGCCTGCCAACGATGTAAAACTGGCACAAGATGCAGTAAGCGCCACCGTGCATTATATGCCAGAGGCTGAACAGGTAGAAACTGTCCTTCGCCGGATGTATCAGGCGGGTGCAGCGAAGAAACATCTGTATTATCCGGTGTTGGCTTCGACCGGGCAGCAGAAAGCGTTGGATATCATTGTCGAAGGTTGTAATAAGGATACCGGCGTGTCGAAGGATGCAGCGGTTGCCGCCTTGTTAAGCTGGAAAGACATGCGGGCTGCCGAGAATCTTTATGAGGTAGCGAAGCAGGGCGGACAACTTGGCGAGCAGGCTTTGAATCGTTACATCCAGTTGGTATCTTCTTCCGAGATGACGGGAGAGAACAAGCTGCTTCGCTTGCGCAAGGCGATGGATATTGCCCAAACGGATAACGTTCGTAATTTGGTATTGCAAAAGGTTGAAGGAACAGGAACCTATTTGGCTTTGCTTTATGCAGGTGAGTATTTGGACAACAAGCCTGTGCAGCAATCGGCAGCACAAGCGGTGATGAACATTGCGTTGTCGCATCCGCAATATACGGGAGAAAACGTGCGGGCTTTGTTGGAAAAAGTGTCACAAGTGCTGGACAATCCGGACGCGAACTATCAGCGCGAAGGCATCAAGAAACATCTTGCTGAGATGCCGGACGAAGTCGGTTTCGTTTCGATGTTCAACGGCAAAGACTTGACAGGCTGGAAAGGATTGGTGGCTAATCCGATTGCCCGCGCGAAGATGACACCTGCCAAGTTGGCCAAAGCACAGGAAAAGGCTGACGAGCAGATGCGCAAGGACTGGAAAGTAGAAGACGGTTATCTGGTATTTGAAGGTTCCGGTTTCGATAACTTGTGCACCGAAAAGCAATATGGCGACTTTGAGATGTATGTCGAGTGGATGCTTGACCCGGCCGGTCCGGAAGCGGATGCGGGAATCTATTTGCGTGGCACACCACAGGTGCAGATTTGGGACACGGCACGTGTGAATGTCGGGGCGCAAGTCGGTTCGGGCGGTTTGTATAACAACCAGCAGAATCCGAGCAAACCGACGAAAGTGGCTGATAACAAGTTGGGCGAATGGAACACCTTCTACATCAAGATGGTCGGTGACCGCGTGACAGTCGATTTGAACGGCGAACGTGTGGTAGACAATGTTATTCTGGAGAACTATTGGGATCGGAAGTTACCAATCTTCCCGGTTGAGCAAATCGAACTTCAGGCACATGGCAGCCGTTGTTCGTTCCGTAATCTTTATATAAAGGAATTGAAGCGGGCCGAACCGTTCCAGCTTTCGGACGAAGAGAAGAAGGAAGGCTTCAAGGTGTTGTTCGACGGAACCAACATGCATGAGTGGACGGGGAATACAGTCGATTATACATTGGAAGATGGTTGTATCTCGATGGATCCGAGCAAGAGTTTCGGCGGTAACCTCTACACAAAGAACGAATATGCCAACTTTGTCTTCCGCTTCGAGTTCCAGTTGACACCGGGAGCCAATAACGGTGTCGGATTGCGTGCTCCGTTGGAAGGTGACGCTGCTTATGTCGGCATGGAAAGCCAAATCTTGGACTGCGAGCATCCAATCTATCAGAACATCACGCCTTATCAGCATCACGGCTCCATCTATGGTATTTTAAAGGCAAACGAGAACCATGTGAAGGCGAAGAAGCCGGTTGGCGAGTGGAACTATGAGGAGATTATCTGTGATGGCGATAACATCAAAGTGACACTCAACGGCGTTGTGATTGTAGAAGGTAACATTCGCGAAGCAACCAAGAACGGCACACCGGACGGTAAGGAACATCCGGGTCTTTTCAACAAGAAAGGACACATCGGTTTCTTGGGACACGGTTCGCCTATTAAGTTCCGTAACATCCGCATTAAAGAGTTGAAGTAATTTTTTGGTTATATGTAAAAAGGAGGTGAACCGCATCAGGTTTGCCTCCTTTTTTTGTAGGATAGGAAAGCAATTAATAAATAAAATCTCTACCTTTGAACCGCAGTCCGCTATTGGATTGTAACTAACATAAAACTTAAACTATGGGAAAGTTTTTGAATCCGTTTACGGATATAGGCTTTAAAAAGCTATTTGGACAAGAGGTCCATAAAGATTTGTTGATTGAATTCCTGAACGATTTGCTGGTTGGCGAGCGGCACATCGAAGATCTTTCATTTTTAAACAAAGAAATTGTGCCGGAGTCGTTTGGCGGCAAGGTCGTGATTATGGATGTCCTTTGCATCGACAAGGATGGAACACGTTTTATCATCGAAATGCAGAATCAGTATCAGGATTATTTCCTTGACAGGGGACTGTATTATCTTTGTCGCATGATGAACGAGCAGGGGCGTCGCGGAGATGAATGGAATTACCGGATATGCCCGGTATATGGTATTTACTTCTTGAATTTCAGTCTGCCAGTCCTGTCCAAATTCCGAACGGACATTGTTTTGGCAGATCGGGAAAATGGGGAGATGGTGAGTGATAAACTTCGTTTGATTTATTTGTCATTGCCTCGCTTTACAAGGGAAGCAAGCAAATGTGAAACTGATTTTGAACGTTGGATATATTTACTAAAGCATATGGAAACATTAGATAGGATGCCTTTTGAGGCACAGAAAGCCGTATTTAAGAAGTTGTTAGACGTGGCAGACGTGGAAAGTCTGAGCCCGGAAGAACGTTATCGGTATGACGAGACACTGAAGGCTTACCGTGACTATGTGAATACGATTGCCTCTGCGGAGCGCATTAGCCGGGAGAAAGGGTTTGCCGAGGGGGAAGCAAAGGGGGAAGCAAAAGGCAAAACCATTGTCGCTGCAAACCTCAAACGCATGGGAATAGACGTTGACACCATCGCCAAAAGCACCGGCCTCTCTCCCGAAGAAATCGCTTTACTCGAGTGAGTTAAGCCCTTTTTTCCTTACTTTTGCGTCATCAAACGATAAACTTTATACATATGAAAATAGAATCTAATTATTCGCTGGAGCAACATAATACGTTCCACCTGCCGGTTAAAGCGCGCTGGTTTATGGAATATACCAACGAAGAGGAGTTGGGACGTATTCTCCGTGACGAATATTTTCAAGAATGCCTCTCCCTACACATCGGTAGTGGAAGCAACCTGTTGTTTATTAATGATTATAACGGGATTATCCTCCATTCGAAGATTAAAGGAATGGAGTTGATCGAATCGACAGACGAGTCTATCACCCTGCGCGTCGGGGCGGGAGAAATCTGGGACGAATTTGTGGCCTACGCCGTTGCGCAAGGCTGGGGCGGCATCGAGAACCTCTCGCTCATACCCGGTGAAGTCGGAGCGGCTGCCGTACAGAACATTGGTGCCTATGGCGTGGAAATCAAAGATGTGATTGTGGAAGTCGAAACCTACAACCAACTTACGTTTGAAAAACGTATTTTCAGCAACGCCGAATGCCTGTACGGTTATCGCGACAGCTATTTCAAGAATCCGCACAACGACCCGCACATCGTTACCCATGTGACATTCCGGTTGAGCAAGCAGCCCCGTTTTGTCCTCCAATATGGTAATTTGGAGAAAGAATTGGCCGGTTGCGAGGAGCTGACGCCGCTGGCCGTGCGCAAGGCCGTCATCGACATTCGCCGCCGCAAACTGCCTGACCCTGCCGAACTGGGTAATGCAGGCAGCTTTTTCAAGAACCCGATCATTCCGCGCGAACAGTTTGAGCGGTTGAAGCAAGCCAATCCCAATATACCCGCCTATCCGGCAGGCGAAGATGCCGTGAAAGTCCCGGCTGGCTGGCTCATCGAGCAGTGCGGTTTGAAAGGAAAATCGTTCGGCCCGGTGGGCGTATATGAAAAGCAAGCCTTGGTGTTGGTGAATCTGGGAGGAGCCGAGGGCCACGAGATTGCCTTGGCAGCCGAAAGCGTCCGGGAGGCCGTCCGCCAGCGGTTTGGTATTGAGCTGATGCCCGAAGTGCAATACATCGGATAGGAGAGGAGGCCATGCAGATTACATTTTTAGGAACGGGGACCTCTACGGGCGTCCCCGAAATCGGCTGCCAGTGCGAGGTCTGCACGAGTGCGGACCGGCGCGACTGGCGGTTGCGCACCTCCGTGCTGGTCGAAACAGAAGGAAAACGTATCCTCTTGGACTGCGGCCCCGACTTCCGCTGGCAGATGATTCGCAGTAAAAATACTTCTCGTTTGGATGCCGTTTTGATTTCACACGAGCATTACGACCATGTAGGCGGACTGGACGACCTGCGCCCCTTCTGCCGCTACGGGAAGGTAGATGTTTTTGCCGAAGCGGATGTCGAAGAGGCCATTCGGACGCGCCTGCCCTATATCTTCCGCGCCAATCGCTATCCTGGCGTGCCCGATTTGGAGCTGCACACGGTCGACGTCCGCGAGCCCTTCGAGGCGGCCGGTCTGCGCGTCGTCCCGATTCGCGTGATGCACGGGAAGCTGCCAATTCTGGGCTATCGCATCGGAAACATGGCTTACCTTACGGACGTGAAATACCTGCCCGAGACGGAATATGCCAAGCTGGAGGGGCTGGAACTGCTCATCCTGACCGCCCTTCGCCAAAAGCCCCATCCGACGCACGAGTCGCTCGACGAAGCCCTCGCCAACGTCGACCGCATTCGCCCGAAGGCGGCCTATTTGATTCACATGAGCCATAGCATCGGCCTGCACGCCAAGGTGGAACAGACCTTGCCGCCGCACGTTTATCTTGCCTACGACGGGTTGCAGGTCTTATGCTAAAGCGAACGAAATAAAGCATTTGCATTTTCCTCGTTTTTCTTCATAAGGAAAATGAATTTTCCTGCCTAAGAAAATGGATTTTCCTTTCGAGGAAAAACTTTTTTCCTTCCTAAGAAACTCCTTTTTCCTTACGGGGAAAAAACTTTTTCCTGCGGGAGAAACTTTCGGGAAACTGCGGCAGAAAGAGACAGACTTCGTAAGGAGTGTCTTTTTCTTTAGATTGCCTGTTCGTTTTATACGGAATAGCGGGATTTATTGTGATTTTTATTGGATAAGTCAATGCGTTTGTTTAGTTTTGTCACCGTTTTGAGGCTTTTGGAAAAGAAGTCAGTATGTTTAATTTTAAAATAAATTTGTATGAAGAAAATCTTTACATCGATTAGCATGGCGCTCTGTTTGGCAGCGTCTTCGTTTAATGCTTCCGCGCAGCAAGCCACGCAGCTGAGCGATGCGCAGAAGCAGGAAATCCAGCAGAAAGTGCTGCCGGTAGTTTTCGAACAAATCAAGGAACAAGCCGGCATCGATATCTTGGGCTGGGCACAACCGAAATTAACGGCGGATTATTTGGAAAGTTTGCCGGGATTTAGTGGATTGAAAAGCGATAATGGTTTGCGGGCAGCAACAAATGTAAGTGTACAACCTGATAGTATCGTTATCAATCAATCTGCATTAGCTTTAATTGATCCTGCTATTGGGGCTTTAATGGGAAATATGAAAATTTCTTTTGGTGAAGATTTTTTAGATGTGAATGTTCCTTTAAATGGACAGACTGTTACTGTTAAAATGCCAACAACTATAAGTGTGACAACTACATCTTCTGTACCGAAATTACAACATATAGTAGACATTATGATTGAATCTCGTTCAACAGAAGGTTTGTTGTTGGATTTAAATATGGAAATGTTGTTGTGGGGTGAAACAGATCCAGAGAATGCAATGCAATTGTTACAATTGACTCTTGACTCAAATGAAGCATTGACAGAATACAAGTTTGATGTAATAATTGGTGATGGCTTGAAGGATCTTGGAAGTATGTTAGGTAGTTATTTACAATTACCGGAAGGCATATTTGATATGAATTATGAAATTACAGCTGATATATCCAGTGTTTTAGCTGGTACGATTTCTTTGTCTTTGGCAGGTATTGTACAAAATGAAGGAGTGTCAACACCGGTATCAATGGGAGATGCAATTGTTGCAGTTGACTTAAATGCTATATTGAGTCAAACAGGATGGCCTATCCAATACATTGATATTACTTCTTATAAAGATAATGTTGCCAATGATTGGAATAGGCTTGGATTTAATGTGTCACAAGCTAATGCTCAAGATTTAGTAGTGACAATTAGTAATATTGGCTATTCAAGTGCAGAGAAAGACAATGCTACTGTACGAGATATCACTATAATTACAATGACTGATAATACAGTTAATGCAACTAATCCTCAATCCGCAGTGCAAACTGTTGTTCAGAATGTGGTATCTCAATTGGCAAACGAAGGAGAGGCAGCTCCTTATGCAATGACGATTGAGAGAATTACGCAGGATGCGAATGGTGATCAAATTATTGACACTAACGATGAATCTGTTCCTGTTATGGATGTAACAGTAACTCCATCTCTTAGTGCAACAGGTGCAAGTGCAACGATCAATATTAAATCTTATAGCGGTGAATCGACAACGGAAGTTGATTTGATTGCAACAGCAACGACTGAAAAAGTACAACTTGATGTTGAAATGGGAGGTTCTGTCATTGGTAGTGCATACTTTACTTCCAACATCTTAGAAGCTACCAGCAACGAAGACATTCAACTTGCAAATGTTGAAGTAACTCCGGTGAAAGACGGTATCTATGTATCCGGTACGACGGCAGCCTCTTACCGCATCGTCAGCATGAGCGGCGCAACCGTTGCTAACGGAACCGTTTCAGGCGAAAACGCTTACATCTCTACTTCAGCTCTGTCAAAAGGTATTTATGTAATCGTTGTTACAGAAAACGGCGAAAGCAAAGCAATCAAGTTCGCTCGTTAAACAGATAAATTAGATAAATAAAAAACCGGTATTCCGTGAATGGGATACCGGTTTTTTTATATCATCGGATAATGTTCTTTTTCGTATGCAATTACAATATCTGACATCGTTATAAGTTCAACGGTATATTTATTATTGGCTAATGTATTTTCGTCTGCTAAAGGAAGAAGTTCTTCTATCCGAGATTGTGCAAATTCATATAGTTCTTTGGTTATTTTTTCCATGTCTTTTCTTCTTTGATTTCTTTTTTTGCTCTTCGAGTAATACTTGGCTCGTATAAAAGGCATAAGCTTCTTCGTCGAATTTAGCACGTTCGGGTGTACCCGGTTTACCAAATTTTGCTTCAAGTATTGCACTGTAATCAATAAGCAGATGATCGTTTGTTTCCATAATTGTTTTCTTTGTTTTCTTTTTTCTTATCTCGGTGCCTTTCGGTACAAATAAATCGCAATGAAAGTATAAAGAATATTCGGAATCCAGACGGCAAGGGCTGGACTGAGGTTGCCGTTGATGGCGAAGGTCGAAGTGACGGTCGTAAAGAGAATGTAGGAGAAGCTCAAACCCAGTCCGATACCGATGTTTAATCCCATGCCTCCTTTTATCTTGCGCGACGAGAGCGACG
The DNA here is from genome assembly GCA_944323815.1 of uncultured Parabacteroides sp. Classification (GTDB taxonomy): domain Bacteria; phylum Bacteroidota; class Bacteroidia; order Bacteroidales; family Tannerellaceae; genus Parabacteroides. The sequence continues at coordinate 10,002 of CALUTX010000090.1, forward strand.
CTCCGATGGAGGTGAGGATAAAGGCGGTCAGGATGGCCGCGAAACGTTTGTGATATTCGATTTGGAACGTCTGGATATTACCGATGCCCCGTTTCTTCTGTCGTTCGATGTAGGTGGCAAGCTCCGGCGTGGTCAGCGTCTCGCAGTCGTTGACGGAGATAAGGAAGTCGGAAGGGACGATGGTCAGTGTCGTGTCTTTGCGGCTTCCTTGTGTGATGTGCTCGCGCATGCCGTCGAAGTCACGAATCATGTAGTCGATGACGGTCCAGTTGTAAAGCGAGTCATGTTTGATGGATTTGGCGGTCAGGCGCGAAACCAGTTTCTTCCCTTCGAAATGGTCTAAAGAGAATTGATAACCCATGCTCGAACGGTCGTCATATCGGTTGAAGTAGGCAAACACGCCCGGCTCGATTTCCAATTGCGCGGAGCGGATGTAAGAAACCTTTTTGTTTTTGATGTATTTGTTTTGAAAGTCGATACGGTTTT
>CALUTX010000091.1 GCA_944323815.1 uncultured Parabacteroides sp.
ATCGGGACCTCCGTGCCATCAAGATTTAAAGTCGGTTGCCGAAGGTCGAATGCCGAAGCGAACCAACGCCGTTCCTGAAATTCCTTATAATTGGGCAAATAGGATTTGGGCACAACACCCAAGATTTTCCCTTCCTGAAAAGCGACAGCGGCATTAATCAACCGGTTTTCCGTCCGGAGCGGTACACCGACAATCGCCAGCAAAGGCAGTTCGCGCGTATCGGCAACCAACTGAATCAATGCCCGTTGCGCATTATCGAGCAGCGTCTGTTGCGCAAACAAATCAAGACAAGTATAAGCGGTGACAGCCAGTTCGGGAAAAGCAACGACCTGTACGCCTTCCGCTACTGCCTGCCGCATCAAAGCGGCTATTCGTTCGATATTATAAAAACAATCTGCAACCCGCACATGTGGCACGGCCGCAGCGACTTTGACAAATCCGTGATTCATATCTTCTTTTTTAATCGGGAACAAAAGTAATACAGATGAAGGAAAAAGAGAAATTTCCTGCCGAGGAAACTCCCGTTTCCTGCCGGAGAAATTACAGTTTCCTGCCCAGGGAATTTTCAGGGAACTATTGTTTTATGTACATTTGCCGTCCAAAAAGAGGAAGGACGACGTGGAAGAATTTCTAAATCAATTAAACGATAGCCAGCGCGAAGCGGTCAAGTACACCGATGGCCCTTCGCTTATCGTCGCAGGGGCAGGTTCGGGGAAAACGCGTGTTTTAACCTACAAAATCGCCTATCTGTTGCGGCATGGACTACCGCCATACAGCCTGTTGGCACTGACGTTTACCAACAAAGCGGCGCGCGAGATGAAGGAACGTGTAGCTGCTTTGACCGACGAACAGACGGCCAGGCGGCTATGGATGGGGACTTTCCATTCGATTTTCTCCCGTATCTTGCGCAAAGAAGCAGAATATATTGGGTATCCTTCCAATTTCACCATTTACGACGCGAATGACTCCAAGAGTTTATTACGTTCCATCCTGAAAGAGATGCAATTGGACGACAAAGTGTATCGCCCGGGAATGGTACAGAGCCGCATCTCGAATGCGAAAAACGCGCTGATCACATGGAAAGCGTATGAACAAAACAAGGAGCTGATCGAACATGACATGGCGGCCAAAATCCCGCTGCTTCGCGAGGTTTACAAACGTTACCAGAATCGTTGCCAACAGGCGGGGGCGATGGACTTTGACGATTTGTTGTTGCAGACGAATATCCTGTTTCGGGACTTCCCGGAGGTGTTGGAACGTTACAAGCAGTTTTTCCGCTTCGTGCTGGTCGATGAATATCAGGATACGAACTTTGCCCAGCACCTGATTATTCAACGGTTGTGCAAGGAGCACCGGCACATTTGCGTGGTAGGCGACGATGCGCAAAGCATCTACTCTTTCCGGGGCGCCAACATCGACAATATCCTGCAATTCAGAAACCAATATCCCGGTTGCCGAATTTTTAAGCTGGAACGCAACTACCGTTCGACCCAAAACATTGTGAATGCCGCCAACAGCCTGATTCACAAAAACAAAGAGCAGATACGAAAAAACGTCTATTCGGAAAAGGAAAAGGGAAACAAAGTATTGCTTCTGTCTGCCTACTCCGATTATGAAGAGGGCTATATCGTAGCCGGGAAAATCAACGAGATGCGGATGCGTCACTATCAGTATGCCGATTTTGCCATCCTGTATCGGACGAACGCCCAGTCCCGCATCTTGGAAGAAGCATTACGGAAACGGGGGATTCCTTATAAAATATACGGAGGGCTGTCGTTCTACCAGCGGAAAGAGGTCAAAGATATTATCTCTTATTTTCGGTTGATTGTCAACCCACACGATGAAGAGGCGTTCAAACGGGTCATCAACTATCCCGCACGCGGAATCGGGGAAACGACCGTAAACAAACTGCTCACGGCGGCGACTACCCATCAGGTCAGCCTGTGGACCGTCTTGAACGACCCGATAGGATATGCCCTGCCGGTCAATGGCGGGACAGCTAAAAAACTGACCGATTTCAAAACGCTGATTACCGGTTTTGCCGAACGCAACGAGACGCTTTCCGCTGAAGAGATAGCCGCCATCGTGGTGAAAGAGAGTGGTATCGTAAACACGCTGTTTCAAGACAATTCAGTAGAGGGCGTCAGCAAACAGGAAAATTTGCAAGAACTGTTGAAAGGGATAGCTGAGTTTTGCGAAATCCGTCGCGAAGAGGGTATCGCCCGCGTATCCCTTGCCGATTTTCTTTCGGAAATCGCTCTGCTGACAGACCAAGACAACGACGCCAACGAACAGGCCGACATGGTGACGCTGATGACGGTTCATGCCGCCAAAGGATTGGAGTTCAAAAATGTGTTTGTCGTCGGTTTGGAAGAAGAATTGTTTCCTTCGGCCATGTCTAAAGACAGTCCGCGTGCCATTGAAGAAGAACGGCGTCTTTTTTATGTAGCCATCACACGCGCGGAGGAAAACTGCATCCTGACCTATGCCAAAAGCCGTTTTCGGAACGGGCAAACGGCCATGTGTTCACCAAGCCGCTTTTTACGGGACATAGACGAACGGTATCTTTCCTCTCCCATGACAACAGAAACGACAGAGCGCGAATCATCCCGTTTTTCCGGTTTTGCTTCGCCTTTGCAACAGCCTCGGATAATCGAAAAAAGGACACAAGATTCTCCCCCACGACAGACTCCGTCACACCCGGCCCGCCTGACGAAGATAGAAAAAACGGAGGCTTCTCCATCCGCTACCCTGCCAGACTTTTCAGGACTGTACATAGGGGCCCAAGTCCGTCATGACCGCTTTGGCGAAGGCGAAATCATCGCATTGGAAGGAGAAGGCGGCAATGCAAAAGCAACCGTTTCATTCACCCATTTCGGACAAAAACAGTTGTTACTGAAATTCGCCCGCCTGACAATTATCGAATAAAAACGCCAAAGTTTCTAAATAAAAAAGCGTTTACCCGATGTTGCGTTGCATAATTTGAAGAATAATATTACCTTTGCAACGCAAAAAAACAAAAGGTTGGTTCCGTAGCTCAGCTGGATAGAGCAACGCCCTTCTAAGGCGTGGGTCGAGCGTTCGAATCGCTCCGGAATCACTTCTTTTGAAGACAGACCTTTAAAAAATGTTTGGTTTACTTACCCCTTCTCACCCAAAGAAATAAGTTGAATCTATCGATTTATTGAATTATAATCCTGATTGCTAAGTTTGGGTAATTTACTATGTCTATTCCTCTCGCCTCTATTTTTCTTACCTTTTTGAGTTAAGGCAATTTTATATCCTATCGCTATTGCGTTAATATTGTACAAATTCTTTTTATCCGGGATCGACATATAAAAAATATTTCTACTTTTGTGTTTGACAATACTGTCAAATCATTAAATAAACCATTAATAAAAAGTGATGTGATGTTTAGGATAGGTTTGGATGTAGGTTCTACAACCGTTAAATTGGTGGTTGTAGATAAAAATGAGGAGATTCTTTTCACCAAATATGAGCGGCACAATGCAAAGTCCAAAGATATCGTTATCAATATATTAAAAGAAATAAAGGCTCAATGGGGCGACATAGATGTTTATCTCCGGATCACAGGATCAGTAGGCATGGGAATTGCAGAGGCTTATCATTTTCCATTCATACAAGAGGTCGTAGCAGCCACCAAAGCCATTCAAAAAAATTATCCAACAGCCGCTTCGATGATTGATATTGGCGGAGAAGATGCCAAAGTAGTCTTCTTTAAGAACGGAGAAGCAACGGATTTGCGCATGAATGGAAACTGTGCAGGCGGAACAGGGGCTTTCATTGACCAGATGGCCGTCATCTTGGGGACAAACATAACAGAACTGAACCGATTGGCCCTGCAATCAACACAGACCTACCCCATTGCCTCCCGTTGCGGTGTTTTTTGCAAAACCGATATTCAAAACCTGATTGCGAAAAATGTTCCTAAAACAGACATCGCAGCATCCATTTTTCATGCCGTAGCCGTCCAGACGGTTGTCACGCTGGCACATGGTTACGACATCCAAGCACCGGTCTTGTTCTGCGGAGGACCGCTCACATTCATTCCCGCCTTGCGAAAAGCTTTTACCGACTATCTGGGAATCAGCGACGCGGATATTATTTTACCTGAAAACGGTACTTTACTACCGGCGTATGGGGCGACCTTCATCCAAAACGTAGAGGAAACAAGTTACCGATAGTCCGAACTTATCTCTTATTTATCCTCTTCACCGGCAGCAACTTCCATTACTAAATTCGACCTACCCCCTATTTTTGCAGACACAAAAACGTATGCCGACTGGTTAAAACGGATTGAAACCCACCGATTACCTACCGCCTCGTTCAAAAACGGCGAACAGGAGGTTTTCATCGGCATCGACTCGGGCTCAACCACCACTAAAATTGTCGTCACGGACACCGAGTCCCGACTTCTCTATACGTTTTACAGTCCCAATGTGGGAACCCCTATCGAAACGGTCGAAAAAGGATTCTCACAACTGAAAGCATTATGCGACCAACATCACACACAGCTACGCATAAAAGGAAGCTGTTCAACCGGATACGGAGAAGACCTTATCAAAACTGCCTTCCAATTAGATGCCGGCATCGTCGAGACCATTGCCCATTATCTGGCTGCCAATCGGTTAGACCCCGAAGTTTCATTCATTCTCGATATAGGGGGACAAGACATGAAAGCCATGTTCGTCAGAAACGGCATCATGGAGCGTATCGAAATCAACGAAGCCTGCTCATCGGGATGCGGTTCGTTTATCGAAACATTTGCCCAAACCCTGGGATACAGCGCGCATGATTTCGCCCAATCGGCCTGCCGCTCGACCCAACCGTGCGACCTCGGTACGCGCTGTACGGTGTTCATGAATTCCAAAGTCAAACAGGTGCTTCGCGAAGGAGCAACCGTAGACGACATTGCGGCCGGACTTGCCTACTCCGTCATCAAAAACTGTTTATACAAAGTATTAAAACTGAAAGACGTATCCGTACTGGGAAAGCATATCGTCGTACAAGGAGGAACGATGCGGAATGACGCCGTTGTGCGTGCGCTCGAGCTATTGACCGGCACGCAGGTCATCCGTTGCGACCAGCCGGAATTGATGGGAGCTATCGGGTGTGCCCTGTATGCGCAGCAACATCCGCACGAGGCCGTTTCGTTAGAAGCAATCCTTTCCCAAGCCCATTACTCATCCCGGTTGCTCCGCTGTAAAGGATGCGAAAATCAATGCGTGGTTTCCCGTTATCATTTCGACAGCGGAAAAGACTTCTATTCGGGGAACAAATGTGAAAAAGTTTTTTCCTCCGGGGAAAAACGGATAACCGGAGCCAATGCTTATTTACAAAAAGCCCAATTGCTTTTCGACCGCTGCCGGCCAATCGGCAACAGCACAGCATCGCAATTAACTATCGGCATTCCCAGATGTTTGAACACGTATGAGAATTTCCCGTTCTGGCATACGCTGTTTACGGTCTGTGGCATCCAGGTACAACTCTCCGCCCCATCGACGTTCAAACACTACGAAGGATGTGCGCACATGGTGATGTCCGACAATATCTGCTTTCCCGCCAAGCTGGTACACAGCCACATACAAGATTTACTCCAAAAGCAGGTAGACCGTATATTCATGCCGTATGTCATTTTTGAGAAGCAAGGAAAAGAAACAAACAGCTACAACTGCCCGATTGTCACCGGTTACTCGGATGTTATCAAAAGCGTACAGGCAAGCGACGTCCCAATCGACGCGCCAGCCATCTCTTTCAAAGACCGCGACCTGCTGCACAAAGCCTGTACACGGTATCTGAAAAGTTTGGGAATCAAAGAAAAGCAGATAGACAAAGCATTCGCGCAAGCCCTTTCCGAACAAGAAACATACGCCTGCTCGCTGGCAAAAATCAACGAACAAATTGTGAGCGACGCCCGCAAAGCGGGTCGACTGGTCGTCATGCTGGCTGGACGCCCTTATCATACAGATTCGCTGATTCAACATCAGACCTCCGACTTGCTCGCCAACATGGGAATCGACGTGATTACGGACGACATTGTTCATGGCAAAGAAATCCCAACGGACGACGTGCATTTCCTTGCCCAATGGGCCTATCCGAATCGCATCTTAAAAGCCGCCCATTGGTGCGTGCAGCAAGCCTACCCCATCGAATTTGTCCAAATGACCTCATTCGGATGCGGCCCCGACGCTTTTCTGACAGACGAAATACGTGATTTGCTGATACGGCACGGCAAATCGTTTACCCTGTTGAAGTTAGACGACATCAACAATGTCGGTTCCATCAAACTCAGAATCCGCTCATTGGTTGAAAGTATCAAACTTTCGCAAGAGCGGTCAGCAAAGTCCCGCAAAGTGGTTCCTTTCCAAACCACTCCCATCTATGATAACCGTTTCCGCCAACGGAAAATCATCATCCCCTACTTCACCCCTTTCATTTCCCCTCTATTGCCCGCCCTTATGCAGGTAGCCGGTTATGATGCGGAAAACCTGCCGCTCAGTAACCAAGAATCATGTGAATGGGGATTGAAATATGCCAACAACGAAGTCTGCTATCCGGCCACACTGATTGTCGGCGATTTAATCAAAGCCTTCAAAAGCGGTCGATATGACCCCGCCCAAACTGCGATTGTGCTGACGCAAACCGGAGGGCAATGCCGGGCAAGCAACTATATTACGCTCATCAAAAAGGCATTGATCGACGCCGGTTATACTGATACGCCTGTCATTTCGCTGGCCTTGTCGGACACCGTCAAAAACAACCAACCGGCTTTTCAAGTCGACTGGGTACGTATGCTCCCCATTGTACTTCGCACCCTCCTGTACAGTGACTGCATCTCCAAGTTTTACCACGCCTCTGTCGTGCGGGAAAAAGAGGCCGGACAGGCAGCCCAACTGCGGGATTCGTTCTTGAAAGAGGGAGCAAAACTCATTCAAGCACATCGTTCACAAGAATTGTACAAACAGCTGGAAACAGCTACAGAAATGTTCAATGATATTTGCACGGAACGCGATGTGCCCAAAGTAGGCATTGTCGGTGAGATTTTCTTAAAATTCAACCCTTTTGCACACAAAAACATACAAGAATGGCTCATTGAGCGAGGGATTGAAGTCGTCCCATCCGTCCTGACGGACTTCTTCATGCAAACATTTGTCAACCGGAAAGCGCGGACAGGAGCAGACATATTGAGAAAAGGGTGGAAAGACCTGTTGTATCAGGCAGGTTACCAAGCCATACGCAAACAAATCAAAAAAGTGAACTCGCTGGCCAGCCAATTCCGCTACTTTATCCCGTTTAAAGACATCTTTGAAGAAGCGGAAGGAGCCCGAAACGTCATCTCGCTCAATGCCCAATTTGGTGAAGGATGGTTGCTCCCAGCTGAAATTATCGCTTATGCGCAACAGGGCATCACAAACGTCGTCAGTCTGCAACCTTTCGGCTGCATCGCCAACCAAATCGTATCGAAAGGAATCGAGAAACGCATCAAGCAACTTTACCCGCACTTGAATCTCCTTTCGTTGGATTTCGACAGCGGAGTAAGCGACGTCAATGTCATCAACCGCATGTTATTGTTTGTCGACAACTTAAAAAAGGAAGCGTTATGCGTCTAAGCGAGCAAACCCGATTACTCAAATGTAAAGATTTCAGAGGGCGTAGTACGCTTGAGCGCATGTAGCGACACATCTTTCCCCACCCGTATACCTTCGTCGAACAGACGGATTTCAACCGTTTTATAAGCCAATTCCGGATGGTTGTTGTCACGGCTCAAGTGGCACAGCCAGATGTCCTTCAGCTCAGGCGTATAATGAGCGGCCAAAAACTCAGCAGTCTCGCGATTGCTCAAATGGCCTTTCGGGCTGGCGATTCTCTCTTTTAAAAATGCCGGATAAGCTCCGTTGCGCAACATCTCCTCGTCATAATTGGCTTCGATAACCAAATGGTTCGCAAGGCTCATATAATGGCAGACCGTCTCCGTAATATGTCCCACATCGGTAGCGAAGGTAAACACATGGCCGCCACATTCAATCATGTAGCCGACGTTTTCCGTACTGTCGTGCGGAACAGGAAAAGCCGTAATACGGAAATCCCTAATCTGAAAAGGCGATTCTTTCTCAATAATCCGTCGCGAACCGACCAGCTTCTCCTCTACGTAACGGCTCTTGTTGATACCTCGATGGACCGCTTCTGTCGTGTAGACCGGGATGTGGAACGATTCACCCAAGCAGCCCACCGTCTTGATATGGTCCGCATGGTCATGCGTAACCAATACCGCCACAATCTTATTGAAATCAATTCCTTTATCTTTTAATACCTTCCGGATGGTACGAATCCCGATACCGGCATCGACCAACACCCCATAATCCGAAGTCCCCAAATAGTAACAGTTTCCACTGCTGCCACTGGCCAAACTCAAAAAAAACAATTTCATCATCTCTTATTTCTCCCCTCTTTTTATCCGGAATCAAGGGCGAAACGAATCCGGAATGGTCACCTCTCCAATCAAAGAACAGTTCATGTGTTCTTTCACCTCGTTGGGTGTCAATCCATGCCCAAACAAAAACATCAACTTGGTAACGGCGCTTTCCGTCGTACTGTCGAATCCGCTTATCACTCCTGCTTCCAACAATTTATGCCCCGTTTCATACCGGTGCATCTCCACGCTTCCGGCACTACATTGAGTCACATTTACAATCACAATACCTCGCCCGACAGCATCTTTCAGCATCTCCAAAAACCAATCGTAACAAGGCGCATTGCCGCTCCCGAAGGTTTCCATCACCACCCCTTTCAGCCCCGGGCTGTTCAAAATACTCTCCACGACCTGCGGAGAGATGCCCGGGAAAAGTTTCAAAATCGCGATGTTCCGATCGAGCAGGTAATGCGGTTTCAACGGTTTGCGCGAAACTGGATGATAGATTTGCTGCGTGTCATACTTGATATAAATACCGGCATGGGCCAAAGGCGGATAGTTGTAAGAACGGAACGCATTGAAATTGTCTGCATTGATCTTGCTCGTCCGGTTGCCGCGCAAAAGGTCATTCTCAAAAAAGACACACACCTCCGGCACAATCGGGATGCCATTTTCCTTTGCTGCAGCAATCTCGATGGCCGTAATCAAGTTCTCTTTCCCGTCGGTACGCAACATTCCAATCGGCAGTTGCGACCCTGTCAGGATAACCGGCTTGCTCAAATTCTCCAACATAAAACTCAAGGCAGACGCCGTAAACGACATGGTGTCCGTGCCATGCAGCACCACAAAGCCGTCATACACCTGATAGTTCTCCGCAATAATCCGCACGATTTTCATCCACGAATCCGGCCCCATGTCCGACGAGTCCAAAGGAGGTTCAAACTGGATGGTCGAGACGGCATACCCCAACTTCTTCAGCTCCGGCATGTTATCCTTCAAATGTTGGAAATTGAACGACTCCAGAACGCCGGTCTCCGAGTTTTCCATCATGCCAATCGTCCCGCCTGTATATATCAATAATATGGAAGCATTCTCACTTCGCGTATTCACTGTTGCTGTCATAGCTTGCAAAGTTAATCATTTTTATTCTTCGCCCTTCAATACGGGGACACTAATATGGTATCTTACCGCCAATATCCGGCAGACAAATATACTGACAGCCGATATAGACTGCGTAAGCGAAGGCGCGACACCCAGCTGGATACAGGCATAGTAAACCAACCCGCCCAACACGCACGCCAAGGCGTAAATGTCTTTCCGGAAAATCAACGGCACTTCGTTAATCAACGTATCGCGCAACATACCGCCAAAAGCTCCCGTAATCGTCCCCATCACAATCGCGACCCACATCGGGAACCCGAACTGCAAGGTTTTCTCAATGCCGACCACCCCGAACAGCCCCAACCCGATTGCGTCGAAAATAAAGAACGTATTGTTCAAACTGATGACATATTTCCGGAAAATAATAACAAAAAGCAACGCCAACGCCGAGATAATCAGGTAAGAAGACTGTAACATCCAAAAAGGAGTCGCGCCAAGCATCACATCCCGCAGCGTCCCGCCGCCCACCGCCGTAACCACGCCCACGACATACGCCCCGAACCAATCGAACTGCTTGGCCGAAGCCAACCTAATCCCACTGATGGCAAAAGCAAATGTCCCGACATAGTCGCAAAACGTAATGAAATCAATCATCGCAAATTTTTTCTGCAAAAGTAACTATTTCTGCGGAATTTCTCCCCAGCAAAAACCAAACTACGTCCGGGGTATTTCGATTTTGCTCCGGGGTAATATTTTTTAATCACAAATTCGCGCTTTCAACTAATAAATTAAATAAAAAGGTATTACATAATAGAGTTTATATCGAATAATTGATTAAAGCGTTCTTTGACTTATCTTTGTGGTCTAAAAAGTTCAATTGATGT
>CALUTX010000092.1 GCA_944323815.1 uncultured Parabacteroides sp.
CGATGGTGCCTTGATAGTCCAGTATGTTCAGCTCCGCACCGAGCAGCAGTTCCACGCCATACATGCGGCGCGGCACGACGTGCAGGTTTCGGAAGTAAATCGGGGCACATGTGCCCGGGAGGCTGGGGGCATGTTCGGTGATGCCCAAGAGTTGTAATCCTTTGTCGGCAGCCGCTTGCACCATCTCTTGCAAGGTGCTGAATGCGTGGCCGCTGGCTACGGTATGCGTATGTACGTCTAATGCTGTTTTCATATCTTCAATTTTTCGTTTTCGGGTGACACTACTGTCTTTTTCCGACGCCTCTATTTGCTGCTGTAAATGCTGCTTCGCTCTTTCTCTTTGATGAAGCCGTTGCGGAAGGCATAAAGCAGCTTTTCGAGGTCGTGTATCTGTTGTTGCAACTCGGCGCCCTTGTCGGTGTCCTTCACCATTTGTCGGTGGGCGCTCAGTTCGACGACGATGGTTGTCGAGCGGATGTCCTTGCCCTCCTTGATGGCTTCGTCTGTCGAAAGGAACGGTTCGTGCTGGACGAGCTGGAAACCGCGCGAGTGGTAGACCAGCGTGTAGCCCGCGATGCCTGTCTCGGGATGATAGGCCTTCGAGAAACCGCCGTCAATGACCAATAGCTTGCCGCCTGCCTTGATGGGATTTTCCCCCTTGATGGAGCGGACAGGGACGTGGCCGTTGATGATGTGGCGATGCGTACCCGTCACGCCGAATGCGTCCAGCAGCCGGTCGCACACAGCTTCTTCTTCGCGAAGGGCATAGTAAGCGCCCTTCTCCTCGCGCTGTACCTCCTTATCGGAGAGGAAGCAACGTTCGAACGTCGCCATCTTGCTTTTGTCAAACAATGGCGAGTCGGGACCTTCCCAGAGGTACCAGATGTAGTCGAGTGCGAAGTCTTTCTCGGGACTGTCGTCGGCGTCGAAATAGGCGGTGCGCACCAGCTGGTCCACTTTGTCGAGCAGGGCTTTCCCCTTATACAGCTTCCCCTCGATGTCTACCTCTTTCAGCGTTCCGTCTGGGTTCATCGGGACGGAAGCGTGAAACAGCAAGTTGGAATTGGAAATCTGGTACAAACTTCCGTGTGTAAAGAGGCAGCGCATGTGTAGGCGGAGCTTCTCGCTACACTCGAAAGAGTGCTTGATGCGCTTCATTAGTGCCTCTTCTTCGATGGAAAGCGCGTATGGGTCTTTGGGGTTGAGGGTCGGCCAGTAGTGGTCTTTCAACTCGTATGTCTTCCCGTCGATGTGGATGGTCCCTTTTTTGAGGTCGATGCGGTGGAGTAACAGGCGGTCGTCCATCTTGAATTCCGGGCGACGGCGGATGATTTGTCCCTCCAGTTTGAACTGAATGATGGTGATGGCCTTGTGCATCCGGGCGATGAGGCGTGTCGTTTTCTCGTCGAAGGTAATGTCGGACGCATTGGTGAGCGGCATGAAAAGGTCGCAAGGGTCGTCGGCATATACTTCCATGGCAAAGGTCGCCAACGGGAGCAGGTTGATGCCGTACCCATCTTCTAAGGTCGCCAAATTACCGTAGCGCATGCACATCCGTATGACGTTGGCGATGCTTCCTTCATTGCCTGCTGCGGCGCCCATCCACAGGATGTCGTGGTTACCCCACTGAATATCGACGTTGTGGTAACGGCAAAGCGTATCCATGATGATGTGCGCGCCCGGCCCTCGGTCGTAGATGTCGCCGATGATGTGCAGTTGGTCGATGGTCAGGCGCTGGATGAGGTTACAGATGGCGATGATGAAATCGGTCGCCCGTCCGGTGGAAATAATCGTGCTGATGATTTGGTCTACATACGCCGACTTGTTGGGTTCGTCGCTCGACTCGTGGAGCAGTTCCTGAATGATGTAGGAAAACTCTTTGGGCAACGCTTTACGTACCTTCGAACGGGTGTATTTGGACGAGACGTTACGGCATACGCGAACCAGCTGATTGAGCGTAATCAGGTACCAATCGTCCAAATCCGTCTCCTGCTGGCGCACGAGTTCCAACTTCTGTTCGGGATAATAGATAAGCGTACACAACTCTTTCTTCTCATGATCGCGCAACGAGTTGTTGAATATTTCGTTTACTTTCCGCTTTATCGCTCCCGAAGCGTTTCGCAAAACGTGGTTGAATGCTTGGTATTCACCGTGAATGTCGGATAAGAAATGTTCCGTTCCTTTAGGCAGGTTTAGGATTGCTTCCAAATTAATGATTTCCGTGCTGGCGTCGGCCACTGTCGGGAAACTCCGTGCCAATAGCGTCAAATAACGTAAATCACCCAAAACCTGTTCAGCCGTAATGTCTTTGGTCATATCTTATTTATTAATGTTAATCTATTGAATCGTCTCCATAAAAGGATGCCCAATGTAGTTAAACTAATCGGGAAGCCGCACCAGACCCCGATGGCGCCCCAATCCAGCAGAAAGCCGCACACATAGCCGATGGGCAACGCCAGCAAGAAATGACAACAGAAAGCCGCGTATGCCATATAACGAACATCGGCTATTCCGCGCAGCGCGTTGGCAAACAGTATCTGTAAGCCGTCACCGATTTGGTAAAGTACGACCGGCCACGCTAATAGTGCAACCAGTTGAACAACTTCCTTTTCCGGTGTAATCAGGTATCCCATTTCGTCACGGAAAATGATAATCAGTGCCATAACAGCAGCTGCAGTGATGGCGATGAGGTGCAGGCCGGCAAACGAGGCGTATCGGATTTCCTTTTGTTCCCCTCGTCCTTTGTAAGCACTCACGCGGATGGCGACTGCCGCAGCAATCCCATAATAGACCATGAACCCCAGGGTGGTGATGACGCCTACTACCTGATGGGCTGCCAAGGCAATGCTCCCCAACCAGCCCATCATGATGACACTCAAACTGAAAGAGCCTGTTTCGACTCCCATCTGGAAGCCGACGGGTACCCCGAGTTTCAGCAGTTTCATCTGCCCTTGTCTGTTGATTGTTCCCCGTGAGAATCCTTCCCGATATACTTTGTAACGTGGACAAAAAGCAAACAGCAGGCAGAATACGCCGAACGTCAAGATGCGACTTGCCAAGGTAGAAATCCCGGCTCCCGTCAGACCCAACTCCGGACATCCCCAATTCCCGTAGATAAGCAGGTAATTCCCGAAGATATTCAAGACGTTGGCCCCCAGCATGATAAACATTGGCGTCAGCGTGTCGGTCGTCCCGTCGCTGAATTGCTTGAAGGCATTGAACAGCATGGTGAAGATGACCGAGAAGAGTTGCAGGATATAATAGGGAATAATATAGGGCATCAGCTCTTCCGGTTGCTTCAAGATGTGGATGTTCAGCAACAAAACTAACATGAACAGACTCAACAGAATGCCCACGATGAAATTGATGAACAAACTGTTGCGCAACATCTGGCCCGCTTCGGCATACTCTTCTCGCGCATAGTGATTGCCGATGATGGGTGTCAGTCCGTAAGAGAATCCCATCCCCGCAATAAACACCAGATTAAAGAAGTTGTTGACGAACGAGGCGGCAGCCAATTCGTCCGTACTGTGATGGCCCACCATGATGTTATCGGCAAATCCCACGATGATGATGCCTAATTGTCCCAACATGATTGGGATGCCTAAGCGCATCGTCTCTTTGTAATGTCTTTTATAAGCCGATAACTTCATCGTTATCCTCTCTCTTGCTGTGAGATTATTTCTTTACAATTTTCATCGACTTGATGCGAATGTTCTCTACCGGTCGATCTTCTGCGTTTGTCTCTGTGAATTGGATTTTGTCTACCACCTTCATTCCCTTGATGACTTCGCCGAAAATCGTGTATTTCCCGTCGAGGTGCGGCGTGCCGCCTTCCAGCATATAGGCTTCCCGTTGTTCGGGCGTGAAGGTGATGCCTTGCTCTTTCTCCATTTTATCCAATTCCATTTCCGTGAAGAACTTACCGGTGACGATATAGAACTGGCTGGCCGACGAAGCGCGTTCCGGATTTTCTTCGTCCCCGACCCGAGCTGCGGCGAGCACGCCCCGTTTGTGGAAATATTTCGGGAAGACGATTTCAGCCGGAATCGTATAGCCTAAATCTCCGTCACCCAGGTGTTGTTCTATCGGAGCATCTTTCGAGTTGATGTCTCCTGCCTGTATCATGAATTGTTTGATGACCCGGTGGAATAACAAGCCGTCATAAAGATGGTCATTGACGTTCTTTATGAAATTATCTCGATGTTTGGGCGTGTCGTTGTATAATTTGACTTTGATTTTCCCCTTGTCTGTGTCGATTTGCACAATCGTTTCCGCCTCTTGCGCTTGCACTTGGATGGAGCCAAACAGAACAACCAAAGCGGCGAGGCAACCCATAAACAATTTCTTTATCTTCATGCGATTCATCTTTTACTGTTTTTAGGCAACAAACTTACGGAAAATCTATGAGATAATTAGCAGAGCAAGCCCGCTTTAATGTGAAACCATCTTCAATCCGATAATGGAGGCAATTAAAGTAAAGAGGAAGAAAAGGCGGAGAAAGGAGGTCGGCTCGCGGAAAAATAGGACGCCCAGTAGCACCGTGCCCACTGCGCCAATGCCCGTCCACACCGGATAAGCAGTGCCGATAGGCAACGTCTGTACGGCTTTGGCTAACAACACCATACTCAATATAAGGCAGAACAGGAAACCGGCACCCCAACCATACCATTCCGCGCCTGACGCCTCTTTCATCTTTCCCAAACAAAAAGCAAAGCCGGACTCAAAGAATCCGGCAACAATCAGAATCATCCAGTTCATACGGCTTTCTTATTTTTTATTCTGTAAAACATGCTCGCAAAGATAGTGTTTTCCGGGGGAAAGAAGAGATTCCCCTCCGGGAAAAAGAGAATAGGCGGAAGGCAGGTACATAAATTTGTGTACTTTTGTACGCGCATAATGTGAGAAAGTGGTTGCATGAACAGACGAATCCTTCAATTGGCGCTCCCTTCGATTGTTTCCAACATCACCGTCCCATTGCTGGGGCTGGTCGATGTGGCGATTGTCGGACATTTCGGTGCGGCAGCCTACATTGGTGCCATTGCCGTGGGCGGCATGTTGTTCAACATCCTGTATTGGCTGTTCGGTTTTCTGCGGATGGGGACAAGCGGGATGACGTCGCAGGCGTTGGGGCGCAGGGATTTGGCGGAGGTGACGCGCGTGTTGCTCCGTTCATTGGGAGTGGGCGTCGGCATTGCGCTGCTGCTTGTGTTGTTGCAATATCCGATACAGCAAATCGCTTTTGCCCTTTTGGATACTTCTGCGGAGGTGGAAACGTTGGCCACATTGTATTTCCGTATTTGCATCTGGGGAGCGCCGGCCGTGTTGGGACTGTATGGCTTCTCGGGCTGGTTTATCGGGATGCAGAATTCCCGTTTCCCGATGTATATCGCTCTTGTGCAGAATGTGGTGAACATCGGCGCGAGCCTGCTGTTTGTATTTGGTTTTGACATGCGGGTGGCAGGTGTGGCGGCAGGTACGCTGATTGCGCAGTATGCAGGATTGCTGATGGCTTTCGGATTGTGGATGGCGTTCTATCGGCGGCACTCCGTCCGTGTCTGTTGGCACGAACTGCTTGACCGTGTGGCGATGGGGCGTTTCTTCGGGGTGAACCGTGACATCTTTTTCCGAACCCTTTGTCTGGTGGCGGTCACGACCTTTTTCACCTCCACCGGAGCGCGTCAGGGAGATGTGGTGTTGGCGGTGAATACGTTGCTGATGCAACTGTTCACGCTTTTTTCTTACATCATGGATGGATTTGCCTATGCAGGTGAAGCGTTGGCGGGACGTTATATCGGCGCACGCAATCAGGTGGGGTTGAGGCGGATGATTCGCGCCTTGTTCGGTTGGGGAATCGGATTGGCGACGCTTTTCACTTTGCTTTACGGGGGCGGAGGAAAGACATTCCTGTCGTTTCTGACGGACGATGCAGCTGTCGTGCAGGAAGCGGGTGTCTATTTCTATTGGGTATTGGCGATTCCGTTTGCCGGATTTGCTGCGTTCCTGTGGGACGGCATTTTGATTGGAGCGACGGCAACGCGCTTGATGCTTTATTCGATGCTGCTGGCTTCGGCCGTTTTCTTTTCGGTCTATTACCTGGGAATGGCTGCGTTGGGAAATCATGCGCTTTGGATGGCTTTTTTGCTCTATCTCTTTTTGCGCGGTCTGGTGCAGGGCGTTTTATGGAAACAGTGGAGAAACAAAGAATGGGGTAGATTATGATACGTAGGAATTTGATTGGAACCGTCTTACTTGTGTGCTTGTTGGCGTTCCTGTCTGCTTGTGGAAGCCGGCAACGGGTGGTGCTGCCGGCCGATTTCAAAGGGCCGAAAGAGCTGTCGCGGCTCTATGGCGTACGGCTGACGCCGAATGACAATATCTATTTATATAATGAAGGCGCCAAGTGGTTGGGCGTGCCTTACCGGAGCGGCGGACTGACGCGGCGCGGGGTGGATTGTTCCGGCTTTGTGATGAACGTGTTTCGGGAGGTTTACGGGAAATCGCTCGCCCGTTCGTCTGCCGATATGTTGAAGCGGAATTGCAGGAAAGTGGGACGTGCTAAACTGAAAGAGGGCGATTTGGTCTTTTTCCGGACAGGCCGCGGGAAGCGGAAAGTACCCAACCATGTCGGTATCTATCTGAAAAACGGGAAATTTATCCATGCCAGCACCTCGCGGGGCGTCATCGTGAGCAGCCTGAGTGAACCTTATTACGTCCGGACATGGCTGACAGGCGGACGGGTCAAATAATAATTCGTATCTTTGTCGCGCGAAAGCAAACAGTAAAGCATAGAAACAAATGAATCCTTTAGAGATTATAGCGAAATATTATCCGATGGAGTCTGAAGCGTATCGGATTCTGGTGAATCATAGCAAGAGTGTGGCGGAAAAAGCGTTGGCCATTGCGCGGATGCATCCGGAGATGTCATTGGATTTAGCCTTCATCGAGGAGGCGGCGATGCTGCACGACATCGGCATCTTCCGTTGCGACGCGCCGGAAATCGACTGCCACGGCGATGCGCCCTATATTTGCCACGGCTATTTGGGCGCCGAACTGATGCGTGCCGAAGGCTATCCGCGCCATGCGCGCGTCTGCGAGCGACATACGGGATGCGGCATTACGCTGGCGATGATTGAGGCGCAAAACCTGCCCTTGCCGCATCGGGATTTCACGCCCGAAACGATGGAAGAGCAGTTGATTTGCTTTGCCGATAAGTTTTACAGTAAGACGAAGTTAGACAAAGAGAAACCCATCGAGAAGGTCCGGAAAAGCCTTGTCAAGTATGGAGAGGAAACGGTAGAACGGTTTGATAACTGGTGTAAACTCTTTTTAGGGGAATAAAAAAGGATTGAGTCACTAATTTATTATACATTTGCCCGCTGTAAGATACTGCAAATAACGACAGAATGTTTTCACACTGTAAATGCCTTCTCCTTTTGTTGTTTCTCCTGCTCATTGGGAAATGGGATGTGGAGGCGCAAGAGCTTCAAGTTCCGACAGACACGACGTTGACGCTCGTGGGCGATACGATTGCGCCTGTGGGGCAGGACAGTCTGGCGGTACAGGACAGTGTGGCGATGCAAGATTCCGTCGCGAAAAAGAAAGCCGGTTTGGATGCGCCGGTCACTTACCAAGCCAAAGATTCCATCATCATGACGGGGACGAACTGGGCTTATCTGTTTGGCGAGAGCGACGTGAAGTACCAGCAAATCGAGCTGCAATCGGAGAAGATAGAGATGAATATGGACAGCAGTCTGGTCTATGCGACGTTCGGGCTCGACTCGGCGGGGCAGGAGTTTGGCTATCCGCTTTTCATCGACGGCGACCAGCAGTACGAATCCAAAACCATGCGCTACAACTTCGACACGGAGAAAGGATACATCACGGATGTCATCACCCAGCAGGGCGAAGGCTACGTGACGGCGGGACGCACCAAAAAGATGGAAGGCGATGTGCTGAACATGACCGGCGGACGTTATACGACTTGCGACGAGCATGACCATCCGCATTTCTACATTCACATGACGAAAGCCAAGGTGCGGCCGAATAAAGACATTGTGACCGGTCCGGTCTACATGGTGTTTGAAGATGTCCCGCTCTATCCGATTGGATTGCCTTTCTGTTTCTTCCCCTTCTCCAGCTCCTATTCTTCGGGTATCATCATGCCGACGTTTGGCGACGAGAGTTCGCGTGGATTCTATTTGCGCGACGGCGGCTATTATTTTGCGCTGAGCGATTACATGGACTTGGCGTTGACGGGCGAGATTTATACAAAAGGTTCTTGGGGCTTGTCGGCACGGTCGTCTTATCGGAAGCGGTATAAGTATTCAGGAAGTTTCAATGCCTCTTATCTGGTGACACGCTTGGGTGACAAGGGATTGCCCGATTACAGTCTCTCGAAAGACTTCAAGATTAACTGGACACACTCGCAGGACGCGAAAGCCAATCCTTATCGTACCTTCTCGGCAAGCGTAAACTTTTCTACCAGCAGTTACGACCGTAATAACTTGAATAGTTTCTACCCAGGGAGTTCCGGCTATGCGGACGCGACGCAAAACACGAAAGGGTCGAGTATCAGTATTACGCAACGTTTTCCGGACAACCCCTTCAGCATCTCGGCGACGATGAACATCAACCAACGTTCGAGTGACTCGAGCATCTCGGTGACGTTGCCCGACGTGACGGTTACGATGAGCCGTATTTATCCCTTCAAGCGGAAAAAAGCTGTCGGGAAAGAGCGTTGGTACGAGAAGATTTCGATGAGTTACAGCGGCTACCTGCGCAACAGCATCAACACAAAGGAAAACCTCTTGTTCAAATCGAGCCTGATAAAGGATTGGAAGAACGCCATGCAGCACCAGATTCCGGTGAGCGCGACATTCACGCTGTTCAACTATTTGAATATCTCTCCCTCTTTTAACTATACCGAGCGTTGGTACACCAACAAGGTGGAAAAGGCATACGACATGCAAAAACAGCAAGTCGTAGACCGCGACACGACTTATGGATTTTATAGGGTTTATGATTATAGTACATCTGTTTCAGCTTCGACTACACTGTATGGATTCTTCAAGCCGTTGCCGATATTCGGGGATAAAATCCAAATGATTCGCCACCGCTTCGAACCCTCGGTGACGCTTAGCTATACGCCCGACTTCGGTAAGGCGCGTTATGGCTTCTGGAAAGAGTTGCGCTACCAAGACCAGTACGGGCAAGAGCAGTCCCTCTCTTATTCTCCCTTTGAAGACGGCATCTTCGGGACAGCGCCTTCGCCGGGCATGTCGGGAAGCGTCAGTTTCCAGTTGGACAATAACCTGGAGATGAAGATTAAGTCCGACCGCGACTCGACGGGCGAGCGGAAGATTAGCTTGATTGATAAACTTTCACTCGGCATGAGCTACAATATGGCAGCTGATTCGTTCAAGTGGAGTGACCTGAGTGCCAGCCTGCGCCTCAAGTTGTCGAAAAGTTATACGTTGAACCTGAATGCGACGTTCGATACCTACACGTATGGTTATAATGAAGAGACCGGGACGGTGCGCCGGTTAGACATTCCGCGCTGGAAAGCGGGCAAGGGAATCGGCCGCTTGCGTCAGACCGGGACGAGCTTCTCTTATACCTTTAATAATGATACATTCGCCAAATGGTTTGGCGGAAAAAGTGAAGAAGGTTCGGACACTTCATCTACGACAGATGCTGAGAACAGCGACCCGCAACAGCAAGATGCGACAGAAGAGGGCGAGAAACCGAAAGGTGGACGCCTGCGCGGAGCGAAGAAAGATACGGGCGAGTATGACTCTTTCGGCTATATGGTGAACAAAGTGCCTTGGAGTCTTTCGTTCAGTTACAGTATGCAGCTGCGCTATGGCGACTTCAACCCGAAGAAGATGGAATATAACTACGCCCTGACCCATGCGCTGAGTTTCAACGGCAACATCCAGCCGACGAAGAACTGGCGTTTCAACTTCAACGCCACGTATGATTTCGATACGCACAAGATTTCCTATATGACCTGCAATATTACCCGTGACCTTCATTGTTGGCAGATGAGTGCCAGCTTTGTCCCCATCGGGCCCTATAAATCCTATACATTTAATATTGCAGTAAGTTCCTCTTTACTGAAAGACTTGAAATGGCGTCAGAGCAGCAACTATCGCGACGGCCAGACTTGGTATTAAGACCTTAGTTCAAAGAGAACTATG
>CALUTX010000093.1 GCA_944323815.1 uncultured Parabacteroides sp.
AATCCGCATCTAAATCACTCTATCACGCCAATTTCACGGAACCAGTCTTCCGCCCTGTCGGGCCACTCATTGACGGCGGCTCCCGTATCACGCAGGCCGTAACCATGCCCGCCTTTGCTATACAAATGCATCCATGCCGGCACGCCTGCCTCTTTCAACGCATAATAATAGAAAAGGCTGCTGTTGATATATGCCTTGTCGTCTTCCGCCTGAATCAGCAGGGTCGGAGGCGTCGAGGATGAAACTTTTACCTCCGGAGCTAACTGAAAGTCTTTCCCGTCCAGATAGGCCGGATAGACCAACAGGCAAAAGTCGGGACGGCAACTCACATCGTCTGCCGCATCAACACGTGGATAGGTTCGCTTTTGGAAACTGTTGCTCGCCATTGCCGAAAGGTGGGCGCCTGCCGAGAAACCCATCACTCCGATCCGTTCCGGGTCAATATCCATCTCCGCCGCATGTGCCCGGACATAGCCTATCGCCCGCTGTACATCCTGCAAGGGTGCCTCATGCTTGGCACGTCCTTCGCGACGGGGCACGCGATATTTCAACAACACCGCCGTCACTCCCAGATCGTTCAACCATTCGCACACTTCGTCTCCCTCCAAATCATACGCCAAAATATTGTATCCGCCGCCCGGACAAACGACCATCGCCGCCCCCGACGCCAGCTCCTGCGAAGCCGGATAGACGGTGATTGTCGGTTCGCTCACATCCGTAATACGGAGTACGGTTTCGCCGCCGGTCTTGCCTCCATTCGTGTCGGCTTTCTCGACTAACTTCGCGGTTTCGCCCGGTGCCCCGTCCGGGAACAACAAAACCGGGTCACTTTGTGCCATAACGCTTTCCATCATACAGCAACTGATTCCTACAACTACTAATTTCCATGTCTTTTTCATGTTTCTATTCATTTTTTATCGTTTCCTTTTTTCTGCGGATAGTGGGGACTGTACAACATCGTCTCTTCCCACACCTGCAACTTTCCGTCTTTCACAAACGCATCACCCCGCTCCGTCAAATGCTCGACCATCGCCTGCCGCATTGCTGCCAGCCGGCCGCTGTAATCGGGGTCCGAAGAACATTCATGCAACTCTTTCGGGTCTTTCTGCAAGTCAAACAGCTCTTCCTTGCCGGTATGAAATTTCCAGACATATTTCATCTTGCCATCCGTCAAAGCACACCAATAGTTGTCCGCACTGTAACAAGTCGCGTGCTCCATATCGATATAACGCCGCCATTCCGCCTGCTTGCCCTGCACCAGACGCAACAGCGACAACCCATCCATATCCGGCGGAACGGTTCCGCCCGCCAGCTCGATAAACGTAGGCAGGAAATCGCGCAGTTCCACCGGCTGCTCGACCTTCGCACCCGCCGCGACCGTCGTCTTCAACCCTTTCTGCCACTTTACGATATAAGGAATATGCACCGAACCCTCGTAGGGATAAGTCTTCCGCCAGTGATAATGGTCGCCCAGCATGTCGCCATGGTCCGCCGTGAAGCAAATCACCGCGTCGTCATACATGCCCTTCTTCTTCAACGCCTCGACGATTTTCCCCACCTGGTCGTCAATGAAGGTGATGTTCGCATAATAATGCCGACGCGACTTGACGGCATACGCTTCCCCAAAATTCCCAAACGGCGCATCGGAAGCTACCTTCTCCGGGTCTAACGGCTCGGCATACTTCCCGCACCAATCCCCGATGAAAGGCTTCGGTATCTCGCGGTCTTTGTACATGTCCAAATAACGCTGAGGCGGGTCATACGGGCTATGCGGACGGGCAAATGAGACCTTCAGGAAGAGCGGTTTGTCGCTCTCGTAATGCTCAATCAGCTCGCACGCCATCTGCCCCGTCCAAGCGGTCGGATGCAACGTTTCGGGTAGCTTATAGATTCCCGCTCCGTGATCATTCCACCCGATACCCGTCAAATCCGGGTTGGCTCCCGGCGCCTGCAATTGGAACCACTCGCGATAGTCGCTGACAAAATCTTTCGACTCGACACGCCCGCTCTCGTCCACCAGCGTCGCATGGAAACCGTGCAGCGACTTCTGCGGAAACCAGTGCATTTTCCCAATACCAAACGTATAATACCCCAGATTCCGGAGCATCTGCGGCATCTCGTAGCGATACTTCTCTGCCACCCTGCCGTAGCCCAGCATCCCGTGATGCCACGGCGTGAGGCCTGTCAGCAGCCCTGCCCGCGCCGGCGTACTGCTCGGAGACGCCGTATAGCCGGAGACAAAAAGCGTCCCCTCTGCCGCCAATCGGTCGATATGCGGCGATATGACCGAAGGGTTCCCCATGCAGCCCAACGCATCGCCCCGCTGTTGGTCGGTCATAATCAGGATTATATGCGGTTTCTTCACACTCGGCTTCGTTGCTTCAGGCTCCGCCGTTGTGTCGGCACGCACCTCGCCGCTCAGTCCCGCGCCCATCAGCAAAGAGGATTTTAAAAATGTCCGTCTTCTCATACCTTTTCTCATTCTGTTTGAGTAGCGAAGGTAACGAACTTATTTGGAAATGCAATGCTCAAGCGGGTACTTTTGTTTACCCGCCGGGGAAACGGATTTCCCTACCGGGAAAGATACAACATGAATTTTCAATCAAACCATCTCACGAAACATTTTCTATAAGTCGATGGGGCA
The DNA here is from genome assembly GCA_944323815.1 of uncultured Parabacteroides sp. Lineage (GTDB taxonomy): Bacteria > Bacteroidota > Bacteroidia > Bacteroidales > Tannerellaceae > Parabacteroides. The sequence goes on from CALUTX010000093.1 coordinate 2,645, forward strand.
TGTACATCTACATTGACATTTCCACAATAAAACAGGATAATAATCGTTATTATTTTAAGTAAAACGGGCCGAATAGAGCTAATTTTGAGACATGTAGCAAAGAAACAATAAATTTTAATGTATATGCTGTGCGAAACGATTCATCTACAAAAGAAAATAAAGAATAATTACATCATAAAAGATGTGTCAATGAGTATTCCTGAAAATTCCATTTATACCCTTGCAGGTCCCAATGGCTCAGGGAAATCGACCTTATTAAAATTACTGACAAAAATGCAAAAACCAACAAGCGGAGAAATTCTTTTTAAAGGCAATACATTGTCTTCGAGAGACTTAATTCATATAGGTTCTCTAATAGAGACTCCTGCTTTATATGAAAATCTTACTGCTGAAGAAAATCTTTTGGTCAGAACAATCTTGTTAGGAATAGACAATAAAGCAATTGACATAATATTAGACTTAGTTGAACTTTCCGATGCCAAAAAGCAAATAGTAAAATATTATTCTTTAGGCATGAAACAAAAATTAGGTATAGCTATAGCTCTATTAAACAATCCCCAATTTTTAATTTTAGATGAACCAACCAATGGATTAGATCCACTATCTATTCGACATTTAAAACGCATAATGAAGAATTTTCAAAACAACGGAGGAACGATACTGATAGCAACACACATTTTAAAAGAGATGAATGACATTGCGAGCCACATAGGAATTATACAAAATGGATCTCTTATTTGTCAAAAAGAAATAAGAACAGGAAAAGATGATATTGAAAGTATATTTATGAATACACTAATGAATAAAATGTAATCCAAATGAACCCATATCTTCTTACAGAAAGATTAAAAACCAATAGATTATTTGTTAGAAAAGCATCTATCTATATATCCTTAATAAGTGCAATAATCATTTTTATATTAAGCACTAACTATTTATATGTTCACTTATTTAGCTGGTGGTATACAATAGTCATTCCAATTATTACATCTTATACATGCAATTTATTAAGTAATATAGATAAAAATAAACATTCTAATCTAAAACCTTTACCCATTGATTTATCTAAAATTTGGTTTGCAAAAATTAGGATAGGATCCACTTATTTACTTTATAGCTGTAGTATTTTAATAGCCGTATTCTTATGTTTCAAATTTATTATTGGAGATAATTATCCCAATATTTCATATCATAAAGGGATAGGATTTGGAATTATCCTTTATATTTGTTCACTATGGCAAATGCCCCTATTTTTATTTATTGCATACAATACAAACTTGTTTTACACATTATTGACTGGTATTCTATTTAATACAATCATAGGAACAATTATAGCTTCCACAAATTATTGGTTTTTATATCCTTGCTCTTATCTTAGTAAATTAGGGTTATATATTCTAAATATTAATCCTTCTGGTTTATTTGAAAAAGATATTGATATTAGCGACTATTTTATCGAAATATCATCATGTATAATTATATCCATTGCTTTATTTGTTCTCTTATCAAGGCAGACATCTAAATGGTATATGAAAAGAGAAGTACTATGAGCATTAATAGACATTTAAATATCAGATTTCTTATTTCAGAATGTATCAAAGTAAAAAGGTCTGGTTTTTATCCGATTGTGATAGGTACTCCGCTAATTATTGGTTTATGTTACATCTGCTACTTTTTCTATACTTCTATTCCTATAATAGACAGTTACTACTATTATATATTAACATTGACAATAATTTCTCCTATCCTATTTAGTTGTAGCTTATATATTCCTTTTGAAATAGAAAAGAAATGTTGTCAAGGGAAAGAAATATTTTCTTCTCCTTTTGGAATGAAAAAGATTATTAGAGGGAAAATTTATTTTATGGCTATCACTCATTTATGTGCATTAACCATTTCTATTTGTATATATTATCTTTTTGCCAAAATAATAGGACAAAGTTTACCAACATATTCCTTATTTGTAATTCCCATTATATTCTTAGGACAACTCTTTCTATTTCTTCTATTTATCTTTTTAATATTGATATTAGACAAAAATGTAATTATATTAATTGGAATAACAGCCACTTTACTAAATGGAATATTAATGACAAAATTAGGGAATGGAATTTGGTTCTATTTTCCTAACTCATGGAGTACAATTCTATCTCACATATTCTTGAAATGTTATAATATCGAAAGTTATATATCAAATGTATATATTATGTTATTCAAATTCAGTTCAAGTGCTATAATACTCTATTTAATTCTCTACTATTGGTTATTAAATAAATCTTACTTTTTAATTGAGAATAACTACAAAAAACATCAACAATAAAAGATTTTGCCACAACGGCATATTCAGAGCTAACATACTAACAATTCATCTAATTCCATCTGTTATTTTTCAATCCATTTATTATTAACAAGAGTTCGATCAAAGTATGTACCCTAACCGGTGGAGAGCCAAACGACGGAAAGGCAGAAGCTAGCGAGTTTTCGGGGAAGAGAACTGTTAATTTGCAACATAAAAATAGATTCCAGTTGAAAAATGTAAGACAAACCAACATTTTTCTTTCAAACTCTTTGCAAGTATGAATTATTGTTCTACATTTGCAGCGTCAAACAAAACAAAGAAATGAAAATGATAAACAACGTGTTGCATATTATTCTCGTGGTGGTCCTTCTAATCATTAGCAGGTAAGGAGAAAGGTATGTAAGAGGTTGTGACAACGCATGGAAATATTCTGAAGCCTTTCTCCTCAACAGAGAAGGGCTTTTTTCATATAGAAAAGGAGAAAAGATATGATGAAGAATCCGTTAAGAAGTTCATACAGCACAGAGGGAAGGCGCATGGCTGGCGCACGGGCACTCTGGCGCGCGAATGGCATGAAGGAAGAACAATTCGGGAAGCCTATTATCGCTATCGTAAACTCATTCACACAGTTCGTTCCGGGGCACGTGCACTTGCACGAAGCAGGGCAGCTTGTCAAAACCGAGATAGAAAAACTGGGCTGTTTCGCAGCCGAATTCAACACGATTGCCATCGACGACGGCATCGCGATGGGGCACGACGGGATGCTCTATTCGCTTCCCTCGCGCGACATCATTGCCGACAGCGTGGAGTATATGGTCAACGCGCATAAGGTGGACGCGATGGTGTGCATCAGCAACTGCGACAAGATTACGCCGGGTATGCTAATGGCAGCCATGCGGCTGAACATCCCGACGGTGTTCGTCTCCGGCGGACCGATGGAGGCGGGCGAGCTGGAGGGGCGGCATCTGGACCTCATCGACGCGATGATTGAGTCGGCCGACACGTCGGTCGGCGACGAACGGATTGAGCAGGTCGAACGTCATGCCTGTCCTGGATGCGGCTGTTGCTCGGGTATGTTTACCGCCAACTCGATGAACTGCCTGAATGAGGCTATCGGGCTGGCATTACCGGGCAACGGGACGATTGTGGCGACGCATGTGAACCGTACACAGCTTTTCCGCGACGCGGCACGGCTGATTGTGGAAAATGCATACAAATATTATGAAGATGGTGACGCCTCTGTCCTGCCCCGCAGCATCGCGACGCGGCAGGCGTTTCTGAACGCCATGTCGCTCGACATCGCGATGGGTGGTTCGACCAACACGGTGCTGCACCTATTGGCCATCGCACAGGAGGCGGAGGTGGACTTCACGATGGACGACATCGACCGCCTTTCGCGTAAGATTCCGTGTCTTTGCAAAGTGGCACCCAACACGCATACCTACCATGTGCAGGATGTGAACCGTGCGGGCGGCATCTTGAGCATCATGAACGAGTTGCTGAAAGCCGGACTGGTCGACGGGAGCGTGAAGCGGGTGGACGGACGGACATTAACTGAAGCCGCTGACGCCTTTGCCATCACCTCGCCAAACGTAACGGAAGAGGCAATCAAGAAATACAAGAGTGCGCCTGCCCACCGCTTCAACATGCAGATGGGTTCGCAAGAGAGCTATTATAAGGAACTGGACACCGACCGGACCAACGGGTGCATCCGCGACGTGACGCATGCTTACTCCAAAGATGGCGGACTGGCGGTGCTGAAAGGGAATATCGCGCAGGACGGTTGCGTGGTCAAGACGGCTGGTGTGGACGAAAGCATCTGGAAGTTCGCCGGGCCTGCAAAGGTATTCGATTCGCAGGAGGCGGCGTGCGACGGTATTCTGGGAGGCAAGGTCGTGGCTGGCGACGTCGTGGTCATCACCCACGAGGGGCCAAAAGGTGGTCCGGGTATGCAGGAGATGCTCTACCCTACCTCCTATATCAAGAGCCGTCACTTGGGCAAGGAGTGTGCCCTAATCACCGACGGCCGTTTCAGCGGCGGGACTTCCGGATTGTCCATCGGGCATATCTCTCCCGAAGCGGCAGCAGGCGGAGCGATTGCGCTGGTCAAAGATGGCGACATCATCGAGATAGACATTCCGCAACGTACCATTAACGTGCGGCTGAGCGACGCGGAGCTTGCCGAACGCCGGAAAGCGGAAGAGGCTCGCGGAACTAAAGCCTTCACGCCGCCTCATCGACAGCGGATGGTCTCCAAAGCGTTGCAGGCATACGGCAGGATGGTCTCGTCGGCAGACAAAGGGGGCGTGAGGGTAATTGACAATTAACAATTGAGAATTGACAATTTCAGAGGTACACAAGAGATAATACAAAAGCATAAATAAAGATATGGAACAAATGATTACGGGTTCGGAAGCCCTGTTGAGGGCATTGATAGACGAGGGGGTGGATACCATCTTCGGCTATCCCGGCGGACAGGCCATTCCGATTTACGACTCGTTGTATGATTACCGGGACAAGCTGCGGCACATACTGGTGCGCCACGAGCAGGGCGCGACCCACGCCGCACAGGGATATGCCCGCGTTTCGGGGAAGGTGGGTGTCACGCTGGTGACTTCCGGTCCCGGAGCGACGAACACCATTACGGGTATTGCCGATGCGATGATTGACAGTACGCCGATTGTGGTCATCGCCGGTCAGGTTCCCTCTCCGCTGTTGGGGACGGATGCCTTTCAGGAGATTGACGTGATTGGCATCACGCAGCCGATTACCAAATGGGCCTACCAGATACGCAAACCGGAAGAGATTGCGTGGGCAGTCTCCCGCGCCTTCTACATTGCTTCGACGGGACGCCCCGGCCCGGTGGTACTCGACTTCGCCAAAGACGCACAGGTCGGGATGGTCGACTATCAATATAAGAAAGTAGATTACATCCGCAGTTACCAACCCGAACCGGACATCAAGCCGGAACGTATCCGCGACGCGGCAGCACTGATTAACGCAGCCCAAAAACCCTTCTGCCTCGTGGGGCAAGGCGTCATCTTGGGTGAAGCCGAAGAGGAGATGAAGGCGTTCTTGCAGAAAAACGACATCCCCGCCGGCTGCACAACCTTAGGGCTCTCCGCCCTCCCCTCCGACTTCCCGCTGAACAAGGGGATGTTGGGGATGCACGGCAACGTGGGACCTAACCGGAAGACGAACGAGTGCGACGTGCTGATTGCCGTGGGTATGCGCTTCGACGACCGCGTGACGGGCGACTTGGCAACCTACGCCAAGCAGGCCAAGATTATCCACTTGGACATCGACAATTCCGAGATCGGAAAGAATGTCCCGGTAGACGTCAAGGTCTTGGGCGATGCCAAACAGACCCTCCCCATGATTACTTCCCTGCTGGAAAAACGGAAACGCCCGGAATGGAACGCCGAATTTGATCCGGATGCAGCAGAAGAATACACCAAGGTAATCGAAAAAGAGCTGTACCCGACGAGTGGTTACCTGAAAATGGGCGAAGTTATCCGGCAAGTATCGGAAGCGACCGACAACGACGCCGTATTGGTCACTGACGTCGGGCAGAACCAAATGATGGCAGTGCGCTACTTCAAGCACAAGCAGACGCGCAGTGTCGTCACCTCCGGTGGCTTGGGAACGATGGGCTTCGGCCTGCCCGCTGCCATCGGCGCCAAAGTGGGCGCACCGGAACGGACCGTCTGCTTCTTCACCGGCGACGGCGGCTTGCAGATGACGTTGCAGGAACTGGGCACCATCATGCAGGAGAAACTGGATGTCAAGATTATCCTGCTCAACAATAACTTTCTCGGCATGGTACGCCAATGGCAAGAGCTCTTCTTCCATAAGCGTTACTCGGCTACGGAGATGGAGAACCCCGACTTTGTACAGATTGCGAAAGCCTACGGCATTGCCTCGCGGGAGGTACAGCGGCGGGACGAACTGGCAGACGCCATCCGCGAGATGGTCAGCCACAAAGGGCCTTACCTGCTGGTTGCAGACGTGGAGGAAGAAGGGACCGTCTACCCCATGACACCGGCAGGGGCCACCGTGACAACTATCCTGATGGGCGACGAATAAAACATGGAGGACAGAAGTATGACAACAAAGAAACTATACACCGTGATTATCTTCTCGGAGAACACGGTTGGTCTACTGAACCAGATCACGATTATCTTCACGCGCCGGCAGCTGAACATCGAGACGCTCTCCGTCTCCCCGTCCGCCCTGCCCGGCATCCACAAGTTTACCATCACGACCTTTGCCGACGAGGACATGATCGACAAGGTGGTGAAGCAGATAGACAAGCGGGTGGACATCCTGAAGGCTTATTACAACACGGATGAAGACCTCGTTTTCCAAGAGATTGCCCTCTACAAACTGAGTACCGAACTGTTCATCAAGATGGGAACAGTCGAGGAACTCATCCGCAAATACAACGCTCGCATCTTGGAGATGAACGAAACGTGCGTCGTCTTGGAGAAGAGTGGACATTATGAAGAGACCCAAGCGTTGTTCCGCGAACTGAGCGAGACTATCGGGGTCTTACAGTTCATCCGCTCCGGACGTGTCGCCATCACGAAGAGCCGCGTGGAGCGTCTGAGCGATATGTTGGCGGAGATGGAACGCAAGTTGGAACGTCGCAGGAACGGTAATCCAATAAACGGATAACACATGGAGAAGAACAAAATAGGAGCGTTCCACTTTGTCACCGAACCCTACCAACTGGACTTTCAAGGGCGCATGACCATCCCGATGATAGGCAGTTGGCTGATGCGTGCGGCCTCCGTCCATGCGTCGCAACGGGGCTTTGGCTTCAGCGACATGACGGAGCGGCACACGGCATGGGTATTGTCACGCCTTGCCATCGAAATGAACGCATATCCGGCAATGGGAGAAACGGTCACGCTCCACACATGGGTGGACGAGGTTGGCAGACTTTTCACCAGCCGTTGTTTCGAACTGACAGGCGACGACGGGCAGCCCTATGGCTACGCCCGTTCCATCTGGGCAGCCATCGACCTCCAGACGCGCCGCCCGACACCTTTGGATACGACCGGACTGAGCGATTTCGTAACCGACCGCCCCTGCCCTATCGAGAAGCCTGGCAAAATCACACCGATAGAAGGACATACGGAAGGCATCCCCTACACCGTCCGCTACAGCGACATCGATATCAACGGGCACCTGAACAGTGTCAAATACATGGAAC
>CALUTX010000094.1 GCA_944323815.1 uncultured Parabacteroides sp.
GTTGCAGGTCGGTCGTCCCCATTTCATTCCAATCGGCTTGATAACCGTAACCGGCGTTTAACCGCACGTATGGGTAATTACGGCTTTTGATTTGCTTGTAATCCAATTCGGAAATGGTTTGGTTCTTTTTGGCAATCAGCAAAGACGTATTGGATTGCAGCGTACTTGTCCAAAGCTCAATCTCGTCGACAAAGGCATTCGGCGTGATGATGCTGTCTTTGATGACAATGGCCTCTTCCACGTTTTCCAATGCCATCAGTTGATTCAGGCGGATGCGGGAGGTGTGTACCTCTTCCAGCTGGTTCAAGACATTTGAACTGTCAGCGTTGAAGTCTACTTGCGCCTGCTGTACGTCTAAGCGTGACATAGAGCCGATGTGATAATGTTCTTCCGCGATGCGTAAACGTTCGCGAGATAACTCGAGGGTCGAACGCAAGTTTTTCAGACGGATTTTCTGACGGATTAAATTATAATATTCACTGGAGAGATTGGCGATGAAATCCTCAATCGCCATTCGTGTGTTTAACTCGCCTAACTTCTTCAATTCTTTCAGTCCTTTGTATGTGGCTTGTATGCCGAAGCCGTCAAAGATAGTCCAGTCTACATTTATGCCAAAGTTGAGCGACTCGTTGCTGACGCCGTTTGTTTTTTCGGTTGTTCCGTCGTTCATCCGGTTGTTATAGTTGTAAAGCGTCCCGTCTCCGCCACCGCTCAGGTCGATTGTAGGCAGATAGCCGGCATTGCCGATGGTGGCATTGTTATCGCTAATCTGTTGTTCGTTGCGGATGATACGGATGGAAAAGTTACGTTCCAGTCCGGTTTGGATGCAATCGTCCAAACTGAAGATGCGTTGTGCTTCGACAGGTAAAACAATCGAAGAAACGAAGATGAAAAGCAGAATAGAAGAAATATGCAATCTTTTTTTCATTGTTGTCAGTTGTTAGAGTTCTTTCTTTTTATTCTTTTTGCTCCGGTCTGTGGCGATGAAGTTATACATGGCCGGCACAATATAAAGTGTCATGAAGGTAGAAATAATCATGCCACCTACGACTGCGATACCCATTGCAATACGACCCTGTGCCCCTTCTCCTGTTGCATAGACCAACGGAACGATACCTAATATCGTAGCCAAACTGGTCATCAAAATCGGACGCAATCGTTGGGTAGATGCCGACAGAATCGCCTCTTTCAGCGTCAATCCTTCCTCTTGCCGTTGGTTGGCAAATTCGACAATCAAGATACCGTTTTTGGCGACCAATCCGATGAGCATGATGATACCGATCTGGCTGAAGATGTTCATGGTCGTGTTGGAGTAATACATGAACAGGAGTGCCCCGGCAATTGCCAGCGGAACCGTAAACATGACGATTAACGGGTCTTTAAAACTTTCGAACTGGGCAGCCAATACCAAATAAATCATGAACAGTGCCAGAATCATGGCAAACATCAAGCTGGACGAACTTTCTCCGTACTCTTTCGACTCACCGGAAAGGGCGGTACGGAAACTCGCATCAAGCGTTTCGGCTGCGATACGGTCCATTTCTGCCAATCCGTCTCCAATCGTGTACCCTTTGTTCAGTCCGCGGGATACCGTAGCAGATACAAAGCGGTTATATCGATATAGCTGGGGGGGAGCCACATCTTCCTTCAGGGAAACCAAATTATCCAGCTGAATCATTTCGCCGTTATCGCTGCGTACGTAGATGGATTTCAATTCGGTCGGCGTGTTGCGTTGTTGACGGTTGATTTCTCCCAAAATCTGATATTGCTTACCGTTCATGTAATAGTAACCGATACGCTGACCGCTCAGTGCATATTGCAGTGTCTGAGCAATTGTCTGCGTACTGACACCTAAAGACGACGCTTTATCGCGGTTAATCGCGATGCGTGCTTCCGGTTTGGTAAACTGAAGGTCGACATCGTACATCTGGAAAACTGGGCTCTTTTCAACCTCTGCCATGAACTTAGGCAAATACTCCTGCAACTTTTCAAGGCTGGTTGCTTGCAACACATATTGGACTGGCATTCCGGCACGCCGGCCACCGAACGTAGATTGTTGCTGCACGAAAGCGCGTGCCTCTGTGTATTTTCGAATGTTTTGAGACAAGTCTTCCGCGATTTCCATTTGCGACCGCTCCCGGTCTTTGATGTCGGGCAAGAGGACGGTCAGGTTTCCGTTTGTGTTGCTTGCCCGAATGGTCAACGCCTTTCGTTCGTAGGCTACGGAGTCTGCCATATCGCCTATCTTGTCGGAAAAGTCGCGGATAAACTCGAATGTCGCTCCCTCTTGTGCCCGCACGCGGATGGTGATGGAAGAACGATCTTCCAAAGGAGAAAGTTCAGAACGGATGTTATTCCAGAAAAAGACGATGGCGCCAACCATAATCGCCAGAATCGGGATCGCCCAAAACTTATGCCGAAGGAAGAAGGCAAGCGACTTCTCATAGTCTGTGTTCATTCCCATGAAGAACGGTTCAGTCACAGAGTAAAACCAGTTCTTTTTTTCCTGCTTCTTCAACAGTTTGGTTGCCAACATCGGGGTAAAAGTCAAAGCGACAAAGGCTGAAATACCAACCGAACCGGCAATCACAATACTGAACTCCTTGAACAACCGTCCCGTCATTCCTTCCATAAACACAATGGGAAGAAACACGGAAATCAATGTAATGGTAGTTGAAACGACGGCAAAGAAGATTTCTTTCGAACCCTCTATTCCTGCTTTTAGCGGATCCATGCCCTGCTCGATGCGGATGTAGATATTCTCGGTCATCACAATGGCATCGTCCACCACAAGCCCGATGGAGAGCACGACTGCCAACATCGTCAACACATTGATAGAGAAGCCCGCCACATACATGACGAAAAAGGCTCCGATTAACGAGACCGGAATGACAATGACCGGTACAAGCGTTACGCGCCAGTCGCGCAGGAAGAAAAAGATGATTAAAACCACCAAGATAAAAGCCTCGTAAATCGTCTTTTCTACTTCGGCAATGGAAGCGCGGATGAAGCGGGTATTGTCATAGACCATTTCGATGGTCACATCTTCCGGAAGGTCTTTCTTCAGCTGTTCGATACGTTTGTAGGCCTCGTCTGCAATTTCAATCTGATTAGCTCCGGGTTGCGGGATGATCACGTCGATGACCATCGGTTCGCCGTTCTTACGCATGATACTGCGCATATCTTCCGGCGCGATTTCCGCCCGTCCGACATCTTGGAAGCGGACAATGTTGTTTCCGTCCCGCTTGATGATTAGTTCGTTAAATTCTTGTGCTGTGTGCATCAATCCCAATGTCCGGATGGAGAGGTCGATTTTATTCCCTTCGATACTACCGGATGGCAATTCCACGTTTTCGGCCACAACTGCGTCCCGCACATCAAGCGGCGTAACACCATATCCGGCCATTTTAACCGGGTCTAACCAAAGGCGCATGGAGTAACGCTTTTCTCCCCAAATATCGACACTACTTACGTTGGAAATGGTCTGCAACCGTTCCTTTACCGTCAGTTCGGCAATTTCACTCAACTCCATCAACGAGCGTTTGTTGCTTCGAATTCCTATCTGCATGATAGGGGTTGCGTCGGCATCGGCTTTGGAAACAGTCGGCGGGTCACAGTCGCGCGGCAAATACCGCTGTGCACGTGAAACCTTGTCACGCACGTCGTTGGCAGCGGTTTCAAGGTCGACCGAAAGTTCAAACTCGACTGTAATCCGGCAACTACCCTGACTACTCGTACTGCTCAACGAGCGGATACCCGGAATACCGTTGATATTCTGTTCCAACGGCTCCGTAATCTGGTTCATGATGACCTCTGCGTTGGCTCCCGGATAACTGACGTTGACCGAAATAATCGGGTTGTCGACACTTGGGAACTCGCGTACCCCCAAGAACTTGTAACCAATCATTCCGAAGAGCAGAAGAATCAGCATCATCACCGTCGAAAGGACGGGTCTTTTAATACTCAGTTCTGATATATTTGCCATATCCTTCTCCTTACTTCAGCTGGTCAATCGATACTTTCATCCCCGTACGCAACTGCATGACACCCGACGTAATCAGCGTGTCCCCCACAGTCAGTCCATTCAACACCTGTACGTGGCTTTCCGTCCGCAATCCGAGTTCAATTTCAGCCGGTTCGGCAATGCCTCCCCGATACACATAAACCACATTCTTTCCCATTTCCGGAATCACCGCCTCGCTCGGAATGGCCAATGCGTTGTCTATCTGATGGCGCGTGATTTCAATCGAGGCGTACCGGCCGGGTATGATGGATTCGTCCGTGTTCGGATAGGTGGCACGCACGCGCAAAGAACGGGTTTCCTCGTCGATAATACTTTCTACGGCATAAACCTTTGCGTGGTATTCTGCCAGCGTACCGTCTGCCGTGTTCATCTTGAAGACAATCGGCGTACCCTGTTTGACGTCGGTCGAATATCGTTCGGGAATGGAAAATTCGATTTTGAGCGGTGTGATACGTGTCAGCTTGGTTACAATCGTAGTAGGTGAAGCATAGGCACCTTCACTGACATTCCGCAACCCGACAATGCCGTCAAACGGTGCCCGCAATTCCGTTTGGGCGATGTTGGCTTTGACCAGTTCGATGTCTGCCATCAACTTTTCATATTCAGTCGCCACCTGTTCATACGCCTCTTGGCTGACGGCATCTTTCTGTAACAACGTATGTTGCCGGTAGACGCGGTCTTTGGCTAAAGGTACCTGTGCCTCCAGTTTCTTCAATTCGGCTTGAAGCGGTTTGTCGTTGATTTTAGCCAGCAAATCCCCCTCTTTGACGTGCGTGCCTTCTTCGAAATAGATGGCCACAATCTTTCCCGACGATTCGAAAGACAAATCTACCTCCTCATCCGGAATCGTGCTCCCTGTTACGATGGCCTTATCCGTCAAGTGTTGATACTTTAACACTTCGGCGTTAATATTCAGCACCCGTTTTTCGAGTTGTTTGCTCGCAGACGGCACAACTTCGTTGGCATCTTTTTCAGCTTTCCATTTGTTTTTGATTTGCGGATAAGCAATCATTCCTGCTATGAGCAGAACAATCACGCCGATTACTCCCCACTTAATTACTCTATTTTTTGTCATTGTAGTCCCCTTTTCTATGGCATTTGTACTTCAATACTTATCGACCGCGTAAAAGTATATATATCTATTTAATTGGAAAGAAAGAACAGTTTTAAAAAAAGTTTATCGCCTCGTGGGGCCGCTCTGTGGAATGTAGGACACTTTTTTCGCAGCCTATGTTCGTTTTTTCCTGTCGACCGGAGATAAACTTCTTCACCACTGCATCTATTCTATAATCGCCGACGTTGATTGTAAAAACGGCGACGGCGATTATAAAATCAACGTCGCTGTTTTTATAAACGCCGTCGCTGATTATAAAATAGGAGGGAAGGGAACACAAAAGATTTCCCGTCTGCTTGTATTTTTTCCGGCACCGAACACAATTAACAGACCTTGCCGGAGGAACGGATGCGGTTGTCCGTGGAAATGCCCGCAGGATGCCGTCGATTTTTATGCTTCCTTGGCATAAGAATCGTTGGTTTTTCCTAAATTTGCCAACCAGAAAAAAGAGTAGAATCTGAGTGGTATGGGAAATTTCTTTAAATCGTTGTTCTCTTCGTCCCAAGCGATGGATCCGGAAGAAGAGAAAAGAAAAAAGTTTGATATTTTAAAGTATGACGGCATACGGGCCCAAAAGATGGGAAAGGTTGCTTATGCGATTAAGTGCTTTACGGAAGCGTTGAATTTGCAAGAGGATTTTGAAACCTGTTCCCTTTTGGCGTCGGCTTATATGGCAACCCATAGGACGGAAGAGGCGCTCGGTGTGTTAGATCGGATGCTTGTGCTTGAACCGGAGCATGCTCAGACACGTTTGGCGCGTGTGAACTTGCTTTTTTTGTTGGATCGGGATGCCGACGTGGTTTCAGATTGCCAGTATATTCTGGACCGGGATGCGTCGAACCACTTGGCTTGGTTCATGATGGGAAAAGCTAAGCGGACGCTCAATGACCCGTTGGGTGCGATAGCCGATTTTACCAAAGCGATTGCGCTGAAGGAGGATTTTACGGATGCCTACCTGGTGCGTGCGCAAGTCCTGTTGGCGATGGGGCAGGCGCAAGAAGCGCTCCCGGATGTGGAGAAGGCCGTTGAGCTGGCACCTGAAGAAGAAACGACCTATTTGTTGCGCGGACAGATTCAGGCTGTTTTGGGGCATGTGGATGCCGCCCTTGCGGACTATCAAAATACGCTGAATCTGAATCCTTTTAATGAAGATGCGACCCTCTTGACGGCTCAACTGCTGATGGCGCACAATCGTTTGGATGAAGCCATTGCCTTTTTGGATGAGGCGATTGAGATGAAACCTGATTTTGCAAAAGCCTATTCAGAACGCGGCCGCGCGAAGAATCTGAAAGGCGACAAAGAAGGCGCATTGGCCGACCTGAAAAAAGCCATCGAACTGAACCCGGAAGGCGCCGAAGCCCAAAAACTGGAAGGGCAACACACGAATTTTGATGATATGTATAAGGGAGGAATTTTTTAAAGTTTAAGAAGAGGTATATCAAAAAGATATACCTCTTCTTTGATCTAAAATAACTTTCCCTTTTGTTCTAAGCGTTGCTTACGCAGTAACGCTTCCAAATAATAATAATCAGCATAAATAATCGGAACATTTATTTCTGATTGGTGCGGCCAATGCCCTGTACTTGAATGTAATAGGAAACCATGCATTTCCCCGAGTGAAGGACGGTAAGAATTTGACAAATTAGTTAAAATTATGTCTGCTTTTTCCCGATATAATTCTTCATTTTGGGGGGAATATGTCGATAATTCATAGAGCGCAGAAGCAATGATTGCCGCAGCTGAAGCATCACGGGGTTCGTTAGGTATGTTAGGCGCATCAAAATCCCAAAAAGGAATCAAATCGGTTGGTAAATTTGGATGATTTAAAATGAAATTTGCGATGTGTTCAGCTTGTTGTAAATAATGAATATCATTTGTTTCGCGGTAACACATTGTAAAGCCATACAGTCCCCATGCTTGTCCACGTGCCCATGCCGATTCATGTGCATATCCTTGATGAGTATGTTTGTTCCTTACAGCTCCGGTGATGGTGTCGTAGTCAATCACATGGTAAGAACTGAAATCGGGTCTGAAATGATTCTTCATTGTTGTATTTGCATGGGAAATGGCAATTTGTTTGTATTTATTGTTTCCTGTTATCTTACTTACTTCGAATAGAAATTCCAAATTCATCATGTTATCTATGATAACTGGAAATTGCCACTTGTCTTTGTTGTGATCCCATGATTTGATGCATCCGATAATGGAATCATAACGAGTGCATAAAGATTCGGCACCGTCTATTAATACCGCTTTATAAGCATCTGATTGGGTTAATCGAAAACCATTACCATAACTACAATAGAGCATGAACCCTAAATCATGTGTTCCTTTGTAAAAACGTAAGGGTTCCAAGTATTCAGTATATGTTTTTGCATTTGTTTCCCAAAAGGGAGCTTTTGTATATTCGTACATATACCACAATATTCCGGGGAAAAAACCGCTACACCAATCACGAGCTGCGATCATACGGAGTGAGCCATCGGGTTCAATGTTGCGTGGACAGGGTTTCTCTACAGGTGTTTTCCCTTCAGCCAAACGAACTTTATCCGATTCTTCCAATAGTATACGCAATTGTTTATCTGCAAAATCGAAACTGGATTGGACCAATTGTTCGCTATTTGTTGAGCACGCTGTCAATAAGCTTACCCATACAGACATGAAAAATAATTTTGATTTGTGTGATATGAACATCATAATACAGATTGATATTGAACTTCTTTTATTTCGCCCGGGAATAAATAGACCCGGATTGTTTGCGACTCATTCCGTTTCAAATCGGTGTCGAATGTGACTATGCTGATTCCGTTATTCGGAGAGTCGTAGCTATAAGAAGAAACGGCGGGACGGACGTTCCACCGAATTGGGGTTGAAGCGTCGACTTTGAGATACAGTTTTTTCCCATCTTTTTCTAAAAGCATGATTTGGTCTGAGACAATTGTCGCTTTTGCAGGTGTAACCAGTGTCCACGTCATTTTTGTAAAATGGTTTGTTGGGGTAATTTTATCTTCTATGACGCCTACTTTTTTGTCAACCAGCGAAACTGCGCGTTTCACCTGTTTGACCTGTCCGCTGTAAACCGGGGTTAAATCAGATGTCACGAACATGCAGTGAGGATCGTCTGCGTATTTTTCAATTTCAGCTTTCCCTTTTACAAGTTGTAATTCTTCATTGAATGTAAGTGTATTATGAGCGAAGTTGTTATATCTGAATACTTTCCATCGTTGTGAATGTTGTGCTTCATTCCAAAGGTCGACACCACGTGTTTCTAATCGGTTATATTCTTCGCCTCCCATATCAATCGTCCAATTCACTCCGTCTGCTTCAAAGATAAAACTGCCAATATCCATGTGTCCGTGGTTGACTTTAGGCGAACCTAATTTTACGCCGATATAAACTCCCGTATCGGTATCCCAATCGGAACGCATTGAAACGACAGGATTATCCCCTTTACCAAACCAAAAAATTTCGGAAGGCTTAATCGGATTCTCTAAAGAGGCTGAAGCTCCCCAAATTAACATGGCAGGGGCTAAGCGGTCGATTCCACGCATCCCCTCTTTTTTATATAGGCGGCTTTGATTGTATAGGATAGTGGCATCCTTTGTTTTGTTGTAAAACCAGAAAGGAGTGGCACTCATACTTGGCCTGGAACCGTTATCTGAATAGGCAAAGTTTCTTAATGCAGGGGTCACTGTTTGTAGAATATAAGTCCCTGTTTGTAAAAAGCCGGGTATTTGGCTTAATTCAAAATCAGTACCGAAAATCTTCTCAATTGCGCTCAAAAACATGACATTAAACGATGTCCCGTATTCCCAATAACCGACACCCTCCGGATAAGCCCCATCGGGAGCATAATGTTGCATGGGAATAGCAATCTTTTCAATGGCACGATTGATTACTTGACACGCCAACTCTTTGTTTTTGTCCCAAACAGCCAATGCACCATAAGTGACGCCGGCATGACAAACTTGATTCCAATTGTGTACAGCATTAACAAACCAGTTATACCGTTCATCAAAAGAAGGATTTAATCCCTTTTCAACAATCGCCTTTTCAATAGTTTGCTTGCTTTCATTCGATAGATAGCGATATAGCCAGTCATATCCGATGGCTAATGCCATTGTCATTTCCCCGACGTCCAGGAAGTGACTCGGATTCCAATCCGAGAAAGAGGCCGCTTTTAACATCTCTTTTTCGGCTCGTTCTGCATATTTTTTCTCACCGGTCATGCGGTAAGCATAACTAAGCAAGAAAATACGCTTCAAATTATCACGGGAAACGCTTAACAACCGTTTTCCCGTCTTGATTCGTTCATTGACTGGTTTGTCCAATGTGAGAGTAGCTTCATCAATTAACCTCTGATGAATAGCTTTCCAAACAGCATCTTTGTTAATTTGCTGTTTCAACTTTTTTTCTTCTCCTTTAAATAGGAGTAACCGGGGATGCGCTTGTACTTTTTCCGTACCGTCTACAAATGTTTTTTGTCCCCATGTTTTGTTAGACAAACTGAGTCCCAACAAAACAAACGTAATGAATACCCATGTTCTCATGCTACTTTTATTTATTCAATTTACATTTCGAATCATTTTTCTATCTCCCACAATCCACAGAATGTCTTTCTCTTGGAAAATGGTATCGGGTTCGGGGTTGATTAGGCTGCCGTTGGCGCGTTCGATACCGACAATGATGCAGCCTTGTATGCCGGCTTGACGGATGGATTTTCCAATTAGCGAAGAATCTTTTTCTAATGTGATTTCTTCCATGTCGATATTTTTTATCAATATATTGGATGCTGTGTTTTGGTCATTTTTTTGTTCTAAAAATGTTTGGAATTGTGCCAACTGTTCATCTGTACCGACAACGGTTATTTTATCATACGGATAAAGATGTTCGTTCCCGTTGGGGATATAAAGAAGGAGATCACCCCGTTTGATTGATAAGATGTTTATCTTGAATTGGGTCCGTATGCGTGTGTC
>CALUTX010000095.1 GCA_944323815.1 uncultured Parabacteroides sp.
CACAAAAAACAAATCACAATAGCATTAAACTATTAAATGTGTAACAGATTTATTAAATGAAAGGCATGGAAAGACAGCAAACCGGGAATATGCCTCCCGAAAAAACAACATGTAGAAAGAAACGGTTTCTTTCTTTATTATTCTTTCTGATGACATTCATTTCCGTACAAATGTACGCGCAGGATGTCAATGTAACAGGAACTGTCATCGCCGAGGCGGACAAGTTTCCTATTATCGGAGCCAACGTTCTGGTTAAAGGAACGACGGTCGGTACTGTCACGGATATTGACGGTAAATTCTCCTTGGAAGTTCCCGTCAATTCGACTTTGGTGATTTCCTATATCGGGTGCGCCACACAGGAAATCAAAATTACAAAAGCTGAAAACCTGAACATTGTCATGAAAGACAATGCTATCGGCTTGGAAGACGTTGTGGTAGTCGGTTACGGTTCGCAACGCAAATCGGACTTAACAGGTGGTATCATCGCCGTCAATGAAGAAAAAATCCAGATGGTTACGACCAACAACCTGATGGACCGCTTGGCCGGACAAATTCCAGGCTTGAACGTGACGACAGGAGATGCAGCTCCGGGTGAAGACCAAACTTTGTTGGTACGTGGTGAAAACTCGCTGACTGCAGACAATGCTCCGCTGATTGTCTTGGACGGTATTCCTTACAGCGGTTCGCTAGGTGACATCGACCCGAACATCATCGAAAGTATGTCTGTCTTAAAAGACGCATCTTCGGCAGCCATCTACGGTTCACGTGGTGCGAACGGTGTCATCCTGATTCAGACCAAAAAAGGAAAGAAAGGAGCTCCTACCGTTATCTATAAAGGACAGGTCGGTATGCGCCAGCCGGAACGCAGATTGAACGTGATGAAAGGTGCTGAATATATTCAATATCAAACCGACTATCAACGGTTGAAAAACGGATTGACAGGCGACGCTTTGGATCCGATGAACTTCTTGAATCCGACAGAACGCACCAATTATCAAAATGGCATCGAAACCGACTGGCAAGACATCGTTTTCCGCAATGCGTTGACAACCAGCCATCAGGTAAGCATTTCCGGAGGAACGGATGCAACTACTTACATGGCGGCTATTTCTCACTTACGTGAAGACGGTATCGTTGAAAACACAGGCATGAAACGTACCAATATTTCTCTGAGTATCAACCAAGTTTTGAATGAATGGTTGACGGTTGGTATGAGTACACAGGCCATTCAAAAAGATTTTGGCGGAGAAGAGCCTTATCTGGAAGCAGCGATGAAATTAAGTCCTTACGGACAATATAAAGATGAGAATGGGGACTACGTTACTTACCCAATGGATCAAACATTGTTCTATAACCCGATGGCAGATGTCAATGCAACACATGACCGGATAAATCGGAACGTATTCATCTCTACTTTTGCCGAAATCAAATTGCCGTTGGAAGGTTTGAAATTCCGCACCAACTTCGGTTACAATTACCGGAACGAAATGGAAGGCACCTACTACGGTAGAGACACGAAAACTGGTGCAGCCGTCAATGGCTCCGCCGAAATCCGGAATTTGAACTACTACGATTATACATGGGAAAACCTGTTGACTTACGACCGGATATTCGGTAAACACAAATTAGGTGTAACGGCCTTGTTCAGTGTGCAAGAGACCAACGAAAAAGAATCGAAAGAATCCGGTACAAGTTTCGTCAATGACGATTTGGAATATCACAACATTGAAGCGGCTGAAAATAATAAGGAAATTGAGTCTTCACTGGAAGAAACAGCCATGCTTTCTTATATGTTGCGTATCAACTACTCGTATGCCAACAAATACCTGATTACGTTGACTGGACGTTCAGACGGTTATTCGGCATTCGGCGAGAACAACAAATATGCTTTCTTCCCGTCGGCTGCCGTTGCTTGGAACATCTCGCAAGAGAACTTCATAGAAAAAACAACCGACTATCTGGATATGTTAAAAATCCGTCTTTCTTACGGTTCCAACGGTAACCAAGCCATCACCCCCTACCGGACATTAAACCGTTTGTCTCTGACCAACTATATTTGGGGTGATCATGGAACGACGGTCAATGGTGCTTATTTAGCGCGTGATGCTGTAGGTAACCCCAACCTGAAATGGGAAACCTCTTATACGTTCAACGCCGGTTTGGATTTCAGCTTCTTTGCAGGCCGTTTATCTGGTAGCTTAGATGCTTACGTCATCAACACCAAAGACCTGTTGATGAGCCGTACGGTTCCTTACATGAACGGTTACCGTTCTATCATGGACAACGTAGGTCAAACGCGGAATAAAGGTGTAGAAATCATGTTGAACTCCATCAATATCCAGAATCCGGAATTCCAGTGGACCACTTCACTCAACTTCGCGCTCAACCGTGACGAAATCGTTGAGTTGCGCGGCGATGGAAAAGACGATATCACCAATAAATGGTTTATCGGTGAACCGGTCAGAGCTATTTATGATTACAATGTAGTCGGTATCTGGCAAGAAAACGACGAATATTACACGGCTGACGGCCAGGAAATCCAAGCAGGTGCACAACCGGGTTATGCCAAGATTGAAGACAAGAACGGCGACGGTATCATCTCTTCTGATGATAAATATGTATTAGGTTCCGAACTTCCAAGCTTTACCATGTCGATGAGCAATCGCTTCGACTACAAGAACTTCTATCTGTCGTTCTTGTTGAACGGCGTATTCGGTCAGATGAAACAACTCAACGATTATCAACCCGAACGCTGGGGATGGGGATACAACTGGCTGAGCGACATGAACTATTGGACACCTGAAAACCCGGATGCCGATGCCGTTTCACCGGCTTACAACCCGTATGACAAGCATGAGTTCTACAAGAAAGTCAACTATGTCACCATCAAAAACATCACGCTGGGTTACAACTTCCCGGAAAGCGTTGTGAACAAAATCGGTATTGCCGGATTGAATGCAAACATCAGCGTTAACAATCTCTATACAATCAGTAATGTTAAGAATGCGCTCAACGTCGAAGCCGATAACATGGCTATCAGTTATCCGTTGGCACGTTCATACATGCTGGGGTTAAACGTAACATTCTAATCAATAACAATGAAAAGAAATATGAAAAGAATAACAACATCTATATGGGCAGCAGCTTTAGCGGTATCGCTAAGCGGATGCTCCGGCTTCTTGGATGAAGACCTGAAAAGCGAACTGGCGCCGGATAACACCTATACCAGTACCTACGGATTCGAAATCGGTGCCACCGGATTGTATGGTTGGGCACGTTCCGAGTTCAATACATGGGGAGGTGGCACCTACACCCACGGGCAGGCATGTCCCTACGAATCACTGCAAGTGGCAACAGACATCGTCTACACCGCACACAAAGACGGATCTTTGATGCCTTTCGAGAATCTTTCCTACACGGCTTCTTCGACCTATGTAGAATCTTACTGGAACTGGGCATATGGATTGATTGCCAATGCCAACGAACTGTTGCAATATTCGGAAGGCGACGTAGATTGGGATGCTGAAACAGACAAAACATTCTATCAGGCAACCGCCCGCTTCTTCCGGGCATATGCTTACCGTTATCTGGTCTACCTGTACGGTGACGTACCTTATGTAGAAAAAATCGAAGAGAACTTCCGTATCGACTTTACCCGTACCCCGAAAGAAGAGGTGTTGCAACACATGATTGACGACCTGACATTCGCAGCCCAATACCTGCCGGAAGACCCGGATGCGGTAGAAACCGGTAAGCTGACCAAATGGGCAGCCATCCACCTGTTGGCAGAAGTCAACCTGATGGCAGGTAACTATCAAGCCGCTGCCGATGCCGCTCAAGAGGTCATCAATTGCGGATATTTCCACTTAATGTCTGATCGCTTCGGTGAAGTAGTAGATGAACCGGGCGACCCGTTCTCGGATATGTTCAAGGAATACAACCAGAACCGTACATCCGGTAACATGGAAAGTATCTGGGTGATGCAGTTGGAATACAACACGACCGGTGGCGGTGGTGACCAAGAAGACTGGACAAAACGTGCTTGGGTACCGAAATACTGGAACTTGGACGGTTTTGTTTTGGCAGATTCTTTGGGCGGACGCGGATTGGCACAGATCGTTCCGTTCCAATGGTGGATGGAAGCCGATGCTGGTTTCTTCGACGCAACCGATATGCGTAACTCAGAATACAACATCAAACGGCATTGGTATTACAACAATCCGGAATCACCCAAATATGGGCAAGCAGTGCCTGACAGCGTGATGTCACAACAAAACTGGGATTTAGGTTATATCCTTCCTGCCGTCACGAAATTCTTCTATGGCAAGACTGCTGACGATGAAGCGTACGGTGGAAACAACAAAGACCGCATGAAATTCCGTTTAGCCGAAACCTATTTGCTTTTAGCCGAAGCGGAAATCGGATTAGGCAATACGCAGGCTGCTGCCGACGCCATCAACGTCGTTCGTCGCCGTGCCAATGCTTCCGACATCACGGCATCGCAAGCCACCATCGACTTCCTGCTCGACGAACGTATCCGTGAATTGGTTGGCGAAGAATTGCGTCGCTTCACGCTGGTACGTACCGGCAAGCTGTTGGAACGCACGCTGAAGTATAATTCATACAGCAGTAACATGGACGAACACCACACTTTGTGGCCGATTCCTCAATCAATTATAGATTCCAACACGGGTGCCGAATTCCCGCAGAACCCGGGATACAATTAATTCGAGCATAACTTAAAAAAATGACCACAGAAGGTTATTCCTTTAGAGGAAAAACCACATCTGTGGTCATTTTTATTTCTATCTTTACCCTCACTTGTAAACATCAACATACAACATGAAACCGAATTTTGTCCAACTATTATTTCTCGGGATATTTTTTACCGTACATGCCCCTTTGCTGGCACAACAAACCTTTTATGTTTCTCCTGCGGGAGACGACAATCATGCAGGAACTCAAGCAAATCCCTTCGCCACACTTTCGGAGGCCATTCAGTCAGCCCAAAAATCAAATGCGTCCGATATAACCATCCATCTGCAAAAAGGAATCTATTATTTGAACCAGCCGATAATCATTTCCGCCGAAGCATTTCAAGGGAAGCGACTACGCATCACGGCAGCACAGCTCGGAGATGTCACCCTTTCCGGTTCGCAGAAGTTATTCCCCAAATGGGAAAAAGCGAATAAAAACCTTTGGAAAACTTCTGTCGAAGCAGATTTCGACCAACTTTGGGTAAATGGAGCTTCGCGCATCTTGGCCCGCTACCCGAACTATCAAACCGGCGTTCTGTTCAACGGCACAGCCGAGGACGCGCTCTCTCCCAAACGGATCAAAAAATGGAAACACCCGGAAGGCGGGTACATTCACTCCATGCACGCCGGCATGTGGGGAAGCCAACACTACAAAATTACCGGTAAGCGAAAAGATTCGCTGATCTATGAAGGCGGATACCAAGTTTCACGTCCTTCCAAAGTACATCCGACCTTGCGATATGTGGAAAACATCCGAGAAGAGCTGGACGTACCGGGCGAATGGTTCTTAGACAAAACGGAAAAAGTGCTTTACTACTATCCGCTTCCCAATAAAGAGCAACCACCCGTCGAAATCGAAGTGGCAGCCACTTCGGGACTTTTAATTATCCAAGGCACAGAAGAGCAACCGGTTCGCAACGTCTGCATTGAAAACTTGGCATTTTCCCACACACGCCGTACCTTCATGGAACCTTATGAAACCCTATTGCGAAGCGATTGGGGTATTTACAGAGGCGCAGCCGTATTGCTTGACGGGACAGAAAACTGCGTAATTCGTAACTGCGAGTTCAAAGATTTGGGAGGGAACGCCCTTTTTGTCAGCCGTTACGCCTACCAAGACACAATCATGGGGAACCATATCCACCACACGGGAGGTAGTGCGATTTGCTTAGTCGGCGATACCTCTGCCATCCGTTCAGGAGCGTATGGGTACAGCAACTTTGTGCCATTCGAGGAGATGGATTTGGTTCCGGGACCGAAAAATAACCAATATCCCCGCCAATGTCTGGTCGAAAACAACCTGATTCACGATTTGGGAACGGTGGAAAAGCAAGTGGCCGGTGTCGAAATCCAAATCGCAACTTTGCTTACCGTCCGTCACAACACCATTTATGACATTCCACGCGCCGGAATCAATATCGGGGACGGCGCATTCGGCGGTCACCTGATCGAATACAACGATGTATTCAATACGGTGCTCGAGACCAGCGACCACGGCGCTTTCAACTCGTGGGGAAGAGACCGTTTCTGGCATCCGCGCTACAATGAAATGGCACAATTGGCCAAGACACACCCCGAATTGATTCGTGCAGACGCCCTATATACCACCATTCTCCGCTACAACCGTTTCCGCTGCGACCATGGCTGGGATATAGACCTCGACGACGGCAGTTCCAATTATCATATATACAATAATGTATGCCTACGAGGCGGCATCAAACTTCGAGAGGGCTTCTACCGCACGGTGGAGAATAATATCCTGCTCAATAACTCCCTCCACCCCCACGTTTGGTTCGAGCAAAGCCACGATATTATCCGCCGGAACCTGTGTATGCAACCCTACTATCCCATTTCATTAAACGGATGGGGCGAAGAGCTTGACTACAACTTTTTTGCCACCCAAATGGCACTCGATAAGGTACAGAAAGAGTACAAAACCGATGCACACAGCCTCACCGGCCCTTTCCACTTCGTCGATGCCGCGAAAGGCGATTACACCCTGACATCGGACAGCCGCGTATTTGCCATCGGCTTCGAGAATATCCCAATGGACCGCTTCGGTGTTTACAGCCCTGCGCTGAAAACCCTTTCCAAGACACCCGAATTCCCAACCGTTCAAATCGTCGACACAAAGGATGAGACCAAAACGTACGAATGGCTGGGGGCAACCATCCGGACAGTCAACGGACTGGGCGACCGCTCTGCATTCGGGCTTCCGGACGAAAAAGGAATCATCGTTCTCACTGTCGAACCGGGAAGCCTTGCCGCCAAAGCGGGGTTACAACCCAACGACGTCATCCGCACAATGGCCGAAGAGACAGTTTCCACCATCGAAGCCGTTTTCGCCCTGACAGAAGAGAATCGTTGGAAAGGACACCTCAGTTTGCTCATCT
Organism: uncultured Parabacteroides sp.; assembly: GCA_944323815.1. Taxonomy (GTDB): domain Bacteria; phylum Bacteroidota; class Bacteroidia; order Bacteroidales; family Tannerellaceae; genus Parabacteroides. The sequence continues at coordinate 7,151 of CALUTX010000095.1, forward strand.
TCCGAAACCAAACCGAGGAACAGAAGGAAATCCGCTTCAAATAAAAACATCTTTGAGACATTTTTAACCTCAAATGAGACAAAAACAATATCGGCTCACTGAATTCTGAGCTATCTTTGGTGTGCAATTTGAAATAATTACACATCATGAAAACGTTATTGAAACATCTGGGTACAGGGCTGGTGCTCTGCGTCGGCACTTGTATGCTGGGAAATCTGCCCGTCGAGGCAAACACTCCCGAAACAACAGTCAACAAAACTCTTTCCGATGACTGCTGGAACCAAACCAGCATCCTCGAAGTCGCCCGCCGTGTGGCAGACTGGCAAATCAAGGACTTCCCAAACAACCGCTATGCCCAGAGCGAGCCTCGCGGCTGGATTGCAGGCGCACTCTACATGGGGATGTTCGATTGGGCGACGCTCAGCGGTGAAAACAGCTACTTCGATTGGCTTCGGAAAATCTTCAATCGCCAAAGTTGGCAGGTAGGAAACCGAATGTATCACGCCGATGACGTTTGCGTGGCACAGACTTACCTCGATTTTTACAACAAAGAGAAAAAGGAGAACATGCTGAAGCCTTTGCAAGCGCGCATTGACTGGGTGGTCGAGCATCCGTCAAATGGAAGCATGGATTTAGACTATTCCAACGGTAGCACGATCGAACGCTGGACGTGGTGCGACGCCCTATACATGGCACCCGGAGTTTACACCCGTCTTTATGCCCTCACGGGGAATCGCAAGTATATGCACTTCGCCGATAGCGAATTTCGTGCCACATATCGCCATTTGTACGACACCGAAGAGGATCTCTTCTATCGCGACAGCCGTTACATCGGTCAGAAAGAGGCAAACGGCAAGAAAGTTTTCTGGGGAAGAGGCAACGGATGGGTCATCGGAGGTTTGGCAGAGATATTGAAAACACTCCCTGCTGACGACCAGGAGTACAGCCCGTTTTATATCGATTTATATAAGAAGATGAGTGCCCGGCTGGCGGCTTTGCAAGGAAAGGATGGCTATTGGCATGCCAGCCTGCTCGATCCGGAAAGTTACCCATCGCCCGAGACCAGTGCGACAGGCTTTATCGTCTACGGATTAGCCTATGGCATTAACTCGGGACTGCTTCCGAAGGATGAATATCTCCCCATCGTCCGCAAGGGATGGGAAGCGTTGGTTGCCGCAGTCGAATCGGACGGCAAATTAGGCTGGGTGCAACCCGTCGGAGCCGACCCGAAGAAGGTGACGCGCGAAATGACGGAACTTTATGGCACGGGCGCCTTCTTGATGGCGGCTTGCGAGGTCTACAAATTGGCAAAATAAGGATCAAAGGAGATAATGTTTTAACTCAAGTTGGCAAACGACCCATCGGATGTTAACTTGATATAATGCAAAATGACTTCCGATACTCAGATTGTTAAATTGAATCAATGCAAAGTGACTTCCTGAGGGTTGGAAGTCATTTTGTAAATCTTCAAAGTCATTTCCTGAGGGTCGGAAGCCATTTTGTAAATCTTCAAAATGATTTCCGGAGGTCAGGAAGTCATTTTGAAGATTTACAAAATGATTTTCGTAGACTGGATTGTAGATTTGAAACTTAACAAACAATAAAACTGATGAAAAAGAGAATAATTGTCATTCTTTTTTCTGCCTTTCTGTGGATGACAGGAAAGGCTGCGGAAGCTGATTCGCTCCAGCGGCTCGCACAAAGCGATATTCAGACACAACTGGAGTGGGTCAACCCCACTGCAATTCGTGCTTATCTCGATGATTGCCGCGAGCAACTGGGCGAACGAGCAAATGTACTTTATCAAAAGCTCGCCGAATTGGAAAAAGATTTACCCGGAGTCAAACAAAATCTGTCCGCAGGGGTAACAGAAACGAATCTAAATGAAGCACGCCGCCTGCTGGCACTGAAACGCGAGATTATACTAGCCAATCCGCTGCTCGACATGGACCGAATCTTAATTGCCCGCTACAAATTAGGCAAACGAGACCGCAAAGCAATGGGCCCGTCGATGGGAACCTCCACCGCCAACTACAATTCACTCTTTTCCAATGCCCGAAAAGGCTATGATGCCGAGTTAGACATCTTATCGAACTTGCGAGGTGACCTCCAAAGCACCCGAATCTATAAACCGACGGCGGATGTGCCCATCTCTGACGTCCAACTCCATTGGGATGCCGACCGATTGCTCTTTTCATCGCTCGATTCCGCTCGTAAATGGCAGATTTATGAGATGAACATCGACGGAACAGGGTTACATCAGAAGCTAAAGGTCCCCGAACCCGACTTGGAGTTCTGTGACGCCAATTATTTGCCCGACGGAAAGATTGTGGCAACGGGTAATCTGGGTTATAACGGCGTTCCATGCGTGCATGGGGATGATGTGGTGGCCGGATTGGTTTCCTACGATCCTGCGACGGGCAAACTACGCCGATTAACATTCGATCAGGACGGGAACTGGTCGCCCATCGTTATCCCGAACGGCCGTATCATGTACACCCGCTGGGAATATACTGACCTGACGCACTATTTCTCCCGCATCGTCATGCACATGAACCCGGACGGGACGGAAAACAAGGCGCTCTACGGCAGCGGTTCGTTCTTTCCGAACAGTATCTTCGACATGAAACCGATTTCGAAATACAACAGCCGCTTCGTCGGCATCATCTCCGGGCATCACGGGACGGCGCGTTCGGGCCGTCTCATCATCTTCGACCCTGCCAAGAGCCGCAAAGAGGAGAAGGGCATGATTCAAGAGCTTCCGTTTAAAGACAGAAAGATTATCCCCATTATCAAAGACGAATTGGTCGAGGGCGTTTGGCCGCAGTTCATGAAGCCGTTCCCTCTCAACGAGAAGTATTTCCTGGTCGCCTGCAAGCCGGCCGAAAACGCATTGTGGGGCATCTATCTGGTAGATGTGTTCGACAAT
>CALUTX010000096.1 GCA_944323815.1 uncultured Parabacteroides sp.
AGGAGCAATACTACGGGACGACCCCCTACGACGCCTATCCCGGCGATGAAGATTTGGGGCAGATGAGCAGCTGGTTTGTCATGAGCGCACTGGGGCTTTTCCAGCTCGACGGTGGCTGTTCTGTCCAACCCACCTACGAGCTGTCCTCTCCTCGCTATCCGAAAATGACCATCCGATTGGACGGGAAGTACGGCAGAGGCGAACGTTTGGTCATTGAAGCGCCCGGCGCCTCGAAGCAGAACTGCTATGTCCGCTCCGTCACCCTGAACGGCAAGCCGGTCGACGGTTTCCGCGTTCCCCAGTCGGAACTCTTGCAAGGAGGGACGCTCCGTTTCGAAATGAGCGACCGCCCGGCGCAGTAAGCGTTGATACATAAAAAAGGTTGTTCCGCCCTGCTCTTCCAAATTCGGAGAGAGGACGGGACAACCCTTTTTTTACCTCCTTTACTACTTGTATAGGCACAAATCGCCGTAGTGGATTTGCTGGATGGCATAGCCCGTTCCGAACGGCGTCTGGAGCGCTTCGACCTGTAGCGTAACCTCCTTTTCCTGTACGAACGGTTTCAGGCGTTCCGCCAGTGCCTCCTCGTCGCCCCGATTGACGTAATACAGCGTGTCGTTGTTCGCCAATTTCAACAATACATCCCGATGGTCCGTCACCGATACCTCCGCGATTACCCCTTCGACCGTGTGTTGCTTCGGGCTACAAGCACAGAACAGGGTAAATAATCCGAATAAAACAACTGCTTTCGACATAATATGATATATTTGATGGTGAATGCTTTATCTCACTAATGATAGAACGGAATCGGGGTAGCTTTTATTTTGATTGTACACGCTAAATTCATCCTTACTCGTAAGGATTGACCTCTTACACCAAGGCAGACACGTCCGGTTAAGGCTGCTTCAGCTTCCCGAACATCAGCACGTTGTTGTCATTCTCGTGAAGCGTGGCGGCGAGGTTTTTCAGTTTCTGGCGGGCGGCTTCGGGGCAGTTGCCGGAGGTGAGGTGCTCCTCAATCAGCTCTTTCAAGTTTTCAGGTTGCATGTTCAGGTACCAGTAGCCTTGGTTGAAGTTGGTTCCGGCAGACAAATTACCGTAGAAGTCGTTGACGACGTGGAATAGGGTACTTTTGCCCGTTTTCCGGTCGATGAAGTAGGTGTTGCCTTCACCGGGGCGTTGTTTCTCTTCGTCCCAGAAATAGCAGTTGGCGAAGATACCCTGTGGCGTGCTGCGGTAGATGTGGATGGGCTTGTTGTCTGGGTCGGGGAATGTGATGGTGAAGTTCGGCACCAGCCGGTTGGCAGTGGCATCGTAAAGGAAGATCGTATCGTTCGAGGTGTGGAAGAACTCAAATTCCCCTTGCGTGTTACGGTTGGAGAAGATTTCGCCGTTGGCATCGCTGACAGTCATGTGCTTCGGTGTCGGAATCTCCTTCAGCAGGTTGCCTGCCGTGTTGATGCAGAAGGCAATCGGGTCGTCAGTCGAAAAAGGCATGTGGACAACGGAGAGCGTGCCGTCGGCGTTCAGGTTCATCTTGGGTTTGATGGCTTTGTTCTTTACGGGCAGGGGAATGTCTTTGACGTACTTCCCGTTGAGGTCGTAGACAAGGATGCTTGAACCGGCGAAAGGCATGAGGAAAATGCGCCCGCCTTTCTCGTCGATAATCTCGTCATAAATGCTGATGGCATATTCGCCGGGACCATTGCCGACTGCTCCCACGTCGCAAAGGTACTTCCCGCTGCGGTCGAAGAGCTTGAAGGGGGCACCGGATTGGCGCACGCCGATGTAGTGGTCCGTAATCGCAATGTTCCATGCTTTAAAGAAGGCGTCATCAACGTTTTCGAAGTGGACAACTTGGACATCCTCGACGAAGGTGCTAAGTGGGAGGTCTTTTTTCTCTTTGGAGAGGTCGCCATAATGGACGGCGAGTAACTCATTTGGGCCGGAGGCTTGCTCTTTTTTCCCGGAGTTGCCGCAGCTGCTTAGCAGGGCAACAGATGCCAGTAAAAGGCATGTGAAAGAGACAGTTGTTTTCATGTGATGTTTATTTAGCTGTTTAACGAAAACAAAGATACGGAATATCCTCATGGAAGGATGGTGACAGAAGGAAAAACGTGCGCTTTTCTTCTTTTTTAACGTAATCTTCCATTCTAAGAAAAAACTGCCGGAAAACTTTGGCAGACACAAATGAATGTTCTATATTTGCACCCGCAAACGGGGAGCGACCCGGTGCAGGAAGATGACTTCGTAGCTCAGTTGGTAGAGCAAATGACTCTTAATCATTGGGTCGAGGGTTCGAGCCCCTCCGAGGTCACGAGTATTGGTTGATAATAGGTTGGAGACTTCGTAGCTCAGTTGGTAGAGCAAATGACTCTTAATCATTGGGTCGAGGGTTCGAGCCCCTCCGAGGTCACAAAAAACGGCTCCCGTCTGAAACAGATTCGGACGGGAGCCGTTTTTCTTTGATGACGGACAAGAAGAATCCCGCCTTTAGAGCGGGATTTTTTCGATACGGCGTTGATGACGGCCGCCTTCATACGTGGCGGTCAGGAAGGCATGGACCGTACGCCTTGCTTCTACGTGAGAAATGAATCGGCCTGGCATGACGAGGATGTTAGCATCGTTATGCTCACGCGCCAATGAGGCAATTTGTTCTTGCCAGCAGAGGGCTGCCCGGATGCCTTGATGTTTGTTGAGTGTCATGGCGATGCCGTTGCCCGAACCGCAGATGGCGATGCCGGGATAGACTTCGCCCGCTTCGACGGCTCTTGCCAGCGGGTGTGCATAGTCGGGATAATCGCAACTTTCGGCCGAATAAGTCCCAAAATCTTTATAAGCCAATCCCTGTTCTTCGAGTAACTGTTTGACAAACTCTTTCAGCTCAAATCCTGCATGGTCGCTGCACAAACCGATTGTATTCATCTCTTCTTATGCTAATAATTCTTTAACTTGATTGTAAACGTTTTGCCCTGTGAAGCCTAATTTCTCATCCAATACTTTGTAGGGGGCAGAGAAGCCGAACGATTCGAGTCCCCAAACCTTCCCATTCGGGCCCACTAAGCTTTCCAATGTGACAGGCAAACCAGCCGTGAGGCCGAATACTTTGCTTCCGGCAGGAATGACAGACTCTTGGTAGGCTTTGCTTTGGTTGCGGAACAATCCTTCGGATGGCACGGATACGATACGTACGCGAATGCCTTCCGCCCGCAGCAGAACCGCACCCTCTTCCAAAGTTGCAACCTCGGAACCGGAGGCAACCAGTATGACATCCGGATTTTCGTCACTTTCGACGATATAAGCACCTTTCTCTGCCTGCAACGCTTCTTGATAGCGATTGGTATGGGCGGGAAGGTCATGGATGGCTTGGCGGGAGAAGATAAGCCCGGTCGGTGTCGTCGTGTTCTCCATCGCCATTTTCCATGCGACTGTAGCTTCTGTGACATCCGCTGGACGGAGTACCAGCATCGAATTTTTCCCTTTATGATTCTTCAGCTTTTCCATCAGACGGATTTGCGCTTCCTGTTCGACCGGTTCATGCGTCGGTCCGTCTTCGCCTACACGGAACGCATCGTGTGACCAGATGAATTTCACGGGCAACTCCATCAATGCAGCCATGCGGATGGCAGGTTTCATGTAATCAGAGAAGACGAAGAAAGTACCACATGCCGCAATGATACCGCCGTGAAGCGTCATGCCGATGCAAATACAAGCCATTGTCAGCTCTGATACGCCGGCTTGAAGGAACGCTCCGCTGAAGTCACCCTTCGTGAAGGCGTGGGTCTTCTTCAGGAATCCGTCGGTCTTATCCGAGTTGGAAAGATCGGCAGAAGAGACAATCATATTCTCGATTCGTTCAGCCAATACGCCTAAGACAGTTGCCGAAGCGGCACGGGTTGGCTGGTTCGGTTTCTGTTGGATGGATTCCCAATCAATGGTGGGTATGTAGCCGGAGAACCATTGTTCCATTTTGGTAGCCAATTCCGGGTTGGCTTTAGCCCATGTTGCTTTCTCTTCATACCGTTTTCCCACAATGGTTTCCAGTTCTTTGGCGCGTTTGGTATACAGGTCGGCCACTTCTGGGAAAATCTGGAAAGGATTTTCCGGATCTCCGCCCAGATTCCGAATGGTGTCAGGCACGGACACGCCTGCTGCAGAGAGCGGTTGGCCGTGTGTAGAAACACGATTTTCGCAACTTTGCCAAGCTGAATCGACAGATCCTTTGCCCATAATGGTTTTCCCGATAATCAGAGTAGGGCGCGAGGCCTCTGCCTTTGCTTCGGTCAGTGCCCGGCGGATTTGCGCCACGTCGTGCCCGTCAATGGTGATAACTTTCCATCCCCAAGCCTCGTATTTGCGGGCGACATCTTCGTCTGTCACCTCGCTGACGGTGGTTGATAATTGGATGTTATTCGCATCGTAGAACATAATCAGGTTGTCCAACCCTAATGTTCCGGCGATACGGCCGGCTCCTTGCGAGATTTCCTCTTGGATTCCTCCGTCGGAGATATAGGTATAAATGGTCTGATTCATGACATCACCCAAGCGTGCCTTCAAGAATTTGGCTGCAATAGCCGCTCCGACTGCATAGGTGTGTCCTTGTCCCAATGGGCCGGATGTATTTTCGATACCTCTTGCCACATCGACTTCGGGATGTCCCGGTGTAACGCTTCCCCACTGGCGGAAGGCCTTCAGTTCGTCTATGGTATATTTACCGGCAAGGGCGAGAACAGCGTAAAGCATTGGCGACATGTGTCCCGGGTCTTGGAAGTATCGGTCTCTGCCTTCCCAAAAAGGGTTCTTGGGGTCATAGATAAGAAACTCCGAGAACAATACGTTCACGAAGTCTGCTCCGCCCATCGCTCCACCGGGATGACCGGATTTTGCTTTCTCTACCATCGATGCTGCCAGGATACGGATGTTGTCCGCTGCTCTGTTCATTAATTGGATATCGTTCATTGTGATGCGTATGTTGTATTCTATTTTGATTGCAAAGATAGATATTCTCTTCGGATTGGCATTCAATCGGCGGGATAAAACAGAATAGACAATCCATAATTCTCTCTTTCGGGCGAAAGACGATAACCGTAAGCAATAAAAAAACAGGCACTGATCTCACGACCCATGCCTGTTCTATTACTAACAATTTTAAAATTTAATATTATGAAAACTCACTTATTCTTCGATTCACGCCAACTTGCGTGCGCCGTCGCTGATGACGACGTTATACAATTTCGGCTCGTGCCCGAACTTCTTCGTATAAGATTCGAACGCCTCTTTTACAAACGCATCATATTTCTCCTCTTTTACCAAGTTGATGGTGCATCCGCCGAAGCCGCCGCCCATCACGCGCGAACCGGTCACACCGCACTTCTTCGCTACGTCGTTCAGGAAGTCCAGCTCTTCGCAGCTTACTTCGTACAGCTTGCTCATGCCGTGATGCGTTTCGTACATCTTCTTGCCGACGGTCTCATAGTCGTCTTTCTCCAATGCGTCGCACACGTCAAGCACGCGCTGTACCTCTTCGATGACATATTCGGCGCGCATGTAATCTTCCGCGCTCACGTCGCCCTTCACCTCGTTCAACATATCCATCGTCGCATCACGCAGGAACTCCACTTCCGGATGGTTCCGGCGGATGGCAGCCGCCACGTTTTCGCACGACTGACGACGCTTGTTGTAAGCAGACGATGCCAATTCGTGTTTGACCACCGTGTCGAGCAACACCAGTTTGTAGCCTACCGGATGGAACGGGAAGTATTTGTATTCGAGCGAACGACAATCCAAACGGATGAGGCTGCCTTCCTTACCGAAGACAGATGCGAACTGATCCATGATGCCGCAGTTCACGCCGCAATAGTTGTGCTCCGTTGCCTGTCCGATTTTAGCCAACTCAAACTTGTCAATATTCAGATTAAACAGATCGTTCAGCGCGAACGCATAGGTGCTCTCCAAAGCTGCTGACGACGACATGCCGGCTCCCAGCGGAACATCGCCTGCGAAAACGGTGTCGAAGCCCTGAATCTGTCCGCCCCGTTTGATGATTTCGCGGCAAACGCCGAAGATGTAACGCGCCCAACTTGCTTTGGGTGCATCGTCTTCGTTCAGCCCGAACTCCGCATAATCGTCGAGGTCGGAAGCAAAGGCGCGTACCGTACCCGTCCCGTTCGGTTTGATTTCGGCAATCATCCCTTTGTCGATGGCGCCCGGAAAGACGAAGCCGCCATTGTAATCCGTATGTTCGCCAATCAAGTTGATACGTCCCGGAGAGGTATAGACACTGCCCACTGTTGCGAACAGTTCTTGAAATTTATTTCTGATTCTTTCTTGCATAATGATTTGTTTTTATTGATTTAGTTTTATTCTACTGGAATATCTTTGTTTACATTCTTGCTGCCGACCAACGCATAGAACAGGAGGTATGCTGCGCAGAAGAGGACAACGAAATAGCTTGTCAAGAAACTACCTGTAACGTCAGCAACCCAAGCCTGCAAAGCAACCATGACAGCGCAACCGAATACCATCGTCATGAACGCGCCGGAAGCAATAGAGGTATATTTACCCAATCCTTCGACAGCCAAATTGAAGATGCTACCCCACATCACAGAGGTACAAAGACCTACCAATAGGAACGCGAAGATGCCGACTGGAACCTCTGCCCAAATCATGCTCAAATTTGCCCAGTCGATACCCGGAACCTGTACCATTACGTCTGTCGGAGCAAACATTCCAAAAGCAATCAGCACGACGCTTGCTGTCGACACGATTGAAAGCATCGTTTTGCTGGAAATCTTGTCACCGATGGCACCGCCAATCGAACGTCCAACAAACATAAGCAACCAGTAAACGGCTACAATCAAACCTACGATAGTCGCATCCATTCCCAGACCCGGAGTCGAAGCATCCGGCGAAGTGGTCAGATATTGCAAAATATAAGTCGGCGTACCTACTTCTACGCTCATGTACAGGAAGATGGCTAAGATACCCAATTTGAAGTGACGGAAAGAGAAGGCGCTGTATTTGTCGTTTGCCGTGCTCTTAACCGCTTCGTTATGCTGATCCGGTTCTTCAATTTTGGAGAAGAGGATAACGATAAATGCCACGATGAAGATGGCCAATGCGATGAACAAGGCAGGAGTAGCATCTGCAATTTTTGCTTTGGCTGCATCGCCAATCAAGGCACCCATCAGGATGTAAACGGCTACGGCTGCACAGCTGTTGAACGCACCACCAATCTGAATCAACTGGTTTCCTTTGTTACCGCCGCCACCTAATGTATTCAGCATCGGGTTGACAACCGTGTTCAGCATACACATACAGAAACCGGAAATGAAAGCACCGATCAGGTACACGCCGAAACTCTGCACGGAATCCCAACCACTCATCCATTGAACAAGGATACCGACGATACCGACGAGCAATGCCAGCAATGCCGTCTTCTTGTATCCGAACTTCTTGATGAGCATACCGGAAGGTATTCCCATTACTAAATAGGCGATAAAGTTGCCATAATTACCTACTTGAGCCAACACGTCAGAGGCTCCGAATTGATTTTTCACAATGATTGCCATCGGCGAGCAAAGATTCGTGACAAACGCAATCATTGCGAAGAGAGCAATCATGATGATAATCGCTCCCCATTGTTTTGCTTGTTGAGTCATAAGTTTTTAATTTTATTGTTATTGTTGTATTATTCAACCATGAATTTGTAAACCGTCTTGCTTTCGAACGTTTCGCCCGGGCGTAAGACGACGGACGGATATTCCGGCTTGTTGGGACTGTCGGGATAATGCTGCGTCTCAAGGCAGAGAGCTGCGCGAGCCGGATAGCGTTTGCCGTTTTTCCCGACGAAGTTGCCCGTCATCCAGTGACCCGTATACAGTTGTACGCCCGGTTGCGTCGTGTAGCAGTCCATGACGATACCCGTCTTCGGCGACGAGCAGCGGGCGCAAAACGACAGTTCGTTTTCCTCTTTCTTATTTAATATATAGGTATGATCATATCCTCGCCCGAAATTCAATGCCTCGAAGTCCTCGTCGATGCGTTCGCCCACCTCGTGCGGCGTACGGAAATCCATCGGCGTCCCTTCTACCGGTGCTTTCGGCCCGTAAGGGATGGAGGTGTCGTCCGTCGGGAGGTAATAATCGGCGTTGATGGTCAGCACATGGTCATGTACCGACGGGTCGCCTTGCCCGGAGAGGTTGAAATAAGAATGGTTCGTCAGGTTCAGTACCGTCGGTTTGCTGGTAACGGCATAGTAGCTGATGACTACCTCGTTCTCCTCCGTCAGGTGATACACCACCGTCGTGTCCAATTGTCCGGGGAATCCCTCTTCGCCGTCGGCCGAGCTGTAGGTCAGTTCGACCGTCTGTTCGTCGAGCTGCTTCAGGTCCCAGACTACCGCGTTGAACCCTTTGATACCTCCGTGCAGGCTGTTGGGGCCGTTGTTGATAGCCAACTCGTAGACTGTGCCGTCTAACGTGAATTTGCCTCCCGCGATACGGTTTCCATAGCGTCCGCAGATTGCTCCGAAATAGGGCTCTTCGGATACCAGGTATTCATCTATGGAGTTATGGCCCGTCACGACATCGGTTAATCGCCCGTCACGGTCCGGAACCATTAACGACACGATTTTTGCGCCATAATTCGTAATGGCGAGTTCTGCGCCTTTGCGATTGGAAAGGACGCATAATGTTGTTTCTTTTCCGTCTACCAGCTTGCTAAAATTTTTGATAGTCAAGCCGGATTGTGTACATTCGTTCTTCATGCGTGAATTATCATTTCAAAATTGTCGGTAAAATTACTCTCTTCTTTGTATTCATGCGATATTTTGAAGATGTTTTAGAGCATAAAAAATGATTTTTTAGCGTATAAAGTCCAAGAGGCCGGCAGATCTTTTCGGTCTGCTTCCGTTCTATTCTTTAAACAGCGTCGGCGTTTATGAAATTAGCGACGCTGATTGTATAAACGCCGACGCTGTTTATAAAATCGCCGTGACTGATTGAAGAATAGATGCAATAGTAAGTAACTTTATATCCCAACGACAGAAGAAAGTTTGCACAGGGAGTAAACAATAAACAGCGTGTGCGGTGTCGCTATGTGCAAGATTAGGCGTTGCTGGATAGGGTAAGGTTTTTCGAAAACGGACACATTGTTCGGAAACGAACACTCGCCCGTTTGGTCGAATGCTTTAAAATCAGCCGGTTATATTTTTGGCATGGGGTTTGTTTCAGGGAGTGGGTAAATAAGGATTAAGGTTAGAATAATTGTAATAAACACTATGGATAGAGAAATATCGAAAGAGGTTTTGAGAAAGGAACGGCGCAAACAGCTGATGAAAATCGGCGGGACGGTCGGTGGGCTGGTGCTGGTTGTAATCGTGGTGACTTCGCTTTTGCAGAGCAGTCTGGAGCGGGAAGAGCTGAGTTTTTCCAAAGTCGACCGCGGCGTCATTGAGGTGTCGGTCAGCGCGTCCGGCAAAGTGGTTCCGGCATTTGAAGAGATTATCAATTCGCCGATCAATTCTCGTATCGTGGAGGTGTACAAACGCGGGGGCGATTCGGTCGATGTCGGTACGCCTATCCTGAAACTGGACTTGCAGAGCGCGGAAACGGAATACCGCAAACAGTTGGACGAGGAGCAGATGAAAACCCTCCAGTTGGAACAGCAGCGGGTGACGAACCACAACAAACTTTCCGAAATGGAGATGAACCTGAAGGTCTCCCGCATGGAGTTGGACCGCAAGGCGGTTGAATTGCGTAACGAACGCTATCTGGACAGCTTGGGTGCCGGGACGACGGACAAGGTGCGGCAGGTCGAACTGGATTACAACGTGAGCCTGCTCAAATTGCAGGAAGACGGGCAGAGATATACAACCGAACAGGCGTTGGCGGAAGCAGCCCTTGCCGGCATCGGCATTGAGGCGCTCTACCGCACCGATGAAGCCGCCGAAAAATATGCACCCTAT
>CALUTX010000097.1 GCA_944323815.1 uncultured Parabacteroides sp.
AACGCACCTCAATTTATTCATTTCATGTCTTAGCTCGTTTGCTTGACGGGTGCAAAGGTAGTTCTTTTTTCTATACTACCAAATATCTTCTCACTTTTTTCTGCATTATTTTTCTTCAGAAGATACTCTTTATAGTCCAAAGCACTCACGCACACGTATTTATCATTACACTTTTTTCTTTGCTAATAACCGTCCAATTTCGCCACTCCAAAGGACAAACAAGGACAAACCGATGATGATTCCCCAATCTTTCCAAGAAAGCGGAACAACATTAAACATTTCGCCGCCGAATGTAACAATCAAATATTGACCGACGATAATTAACATCGCAACAAACAAGAAACTTTTACAATCCTTTAAACCGGCAAACGCGGAACGCCCTTCCATAAACGCTTTCGCATTGAACATATTCCAGAACTGAAGCATCACAAAGAGGGTAAAGAAGCGCGAAAGATCTTGCGCCGTCAATCCGTCCGTCACATGGAAACGAATCAGCACGCCCATTAATACCAATACGAAAGCGATTCCCACACCAAAAATGTTGTACGCCATCGGTCGCGTAATGATGAAATCGCCATCTTTTCCACTCCGGCGCGGTTTGTCTTTCATGACACGCTCGTTAGGCGGCAGAGAAGCCAAAGCTCCGGCGGCAAACGTATCCATAATCAGGTTCACCCAAAGCATCTGCGTAATCGTCAACGGCGATTCTGTTCCCAACAACGACCCCAAAAGTACAATCAGACAAGCCGCCACGTTAATCGTCAACTGGAACAACAGGAACTTCTGGATGTTCCGATATAACGAACGCCCCCACATCACAGCACGCGTGATACTACTGAAAGAATTATCAATAATCGTAATATCACTCGCCTCTTTGGCAACAGAGGTTCCATCCCCCATCGACAATCCGACTTGTGCCGCCTTCAATGCCGGCGCGTCGTTCGTCCCGTCTCCTGTCACAGCCACGACAGCTCCTTTTTGTTGCAAAAGCTTTACCAAACGTTGTTTATCTGTCGGCCGTGCACGGCACATAATCTTCAAATCCAATACCCGGTCTAACGCCTCTTCATCGGTCAACGCCTCAAAGCCCGGCCCCGTGATGATATTTTGCTCCGTATCATCCGCCTTCCAGATACCAATCTGGCGACCGATTTCCTTAGCCGTGCCCGGCGTATCCCCCGTAACGATTTTGACATCAATACCTGCATTCAAACAACTTTGAACAGCTGCCGGCACATCCGCCCGAACCGGGTCAGAAATCGCCACAATCCCCAAATAGGTCAAGTCCGTATTGCGCAAACGGCCATCCGCAAAGAATGCCGCCTCTTGGTTATCTTCTATAATCTGGTAAGCGAAGCCCAATGTACGCATCGCCTGGTTCTGATAGTCGAGCAATTGCTTTTCTATCCGTTCCTTACATTCGCCGACCGATTTATACGTTCCGTCTATGGCTACCCGATTACTGTTTGCCAACACAATTTCAGGCGCACCTTTCACATACAAAATTCGCTTGCCCAACAAAGGAGAGCGTACAATCGTCGCCATATATTTCCGTTCCGTCGAGAAGGTCAGCTGGTCGACAACCGGCGCATTCTCCCGCAATTCCAAATAATTCTGCTGTTGTCCGTTCAACCACAACAACAAGGCCGCTTCCGTCGGGTTACCCATCGTTTTGACCTTACCGTCCGAATAATCCAAAAACGCCGTCGAATTGGTCGAAATACCTTCTTTTATCAAATTACTCAGCTCGTCGTCGCCTAACTTTTGGTCTTTCAAATTATAGAAATTGGTCTGATATACCTGCATCTGGTTCTGCGTCAGCGTGCCGGTCTTGTCTGTACAGATAACAGTCGTCGCGCCCATCGTCTCACAAGCGTGCATCTTCCGCACCAGATTGTTCGTCTTCAGCATCCGGTTCATACTCAACGCCAGACTCAACGTCACACTCATCGGTAAACCTTCCGGAACAGACACCACAATCAACGTCACGGCCACCATGAAGGCATTCAGAATATGCGAAATCAAATCCATGACCGACATGTCGGAAGAGGCCAACAACGTCTTTGTCAGCAAAGCGACAAACGTAATCGCAGCAATCGCATAGCCCGCCTTGCTAATCACCTTCGCCAAACCGGCCAACTGCATCTGCAACGGCGTGTCGATATTGTTTTCAATCTGTGAACCTTCATACACTTTCCCGTAGCCGGTTTCGTCGCCAACCTTCTCAACCTGCATCACGCCATGTCCGTCGACAACCGTCGTCCCACGCATTACCACGTTGGAAGGATAGGTCGCATCGGCATCAAAATCGGCCTCGTTCGTGGTCTTGCTGACCATCGGTTCTCCCGTCAGCGTCGACTCGTTGATTTGCAACGAAATCGCCTCCAACAAACGACCGTCGGCAGGAACTTCCTCGCCCGTTTCCAACACCACGATATCGCCCACCACGACCTCCTTGCGCGAAATCTGACAGATATGCCCGTCACGAATCACTTTCACCAGAATGTCGTCGTTCACGGTGTTCAACACATCAAATGCTTTATTCGCCTTCACTTCAAACACAAATCCGACACACGAAGCCAGCATAATCGCAAAAAAGATGCCTACCGGCTCCAAAAAAGCGGCTCCGCCTTTTGCCTCAGGCCCCCAACAATGGACACCTGCTATAATCATGGACAACAACCATGCTACCAATAAAATTTTAATGATCGGGTCATTGAATTTTTCCAGAAATTGCTCCCATAAAGAGGTTTTCTTCGGAGGGGTAAGAATATTCTCGCCATGCAGGCGTCTGCTCTCTTCTACTTCTTGTTTGGTTAATCCTTGATACTGATGTTTTTTATCCATATTCGAAATCTATTCTTCTTAAAATGAGCCGACAAATTACGCAAAGTTATAGGAGATATGCAAACACTTCGACTTAATAAATGAATAAGGGGAATTAAAACTGTTTCCCATTCGTTTTCCTTCCTCCTCTTTTCCTCTTACCCGGCAGCTAATATTCGGCAAGTCCCAAGCAATTACCCGACATCCGGCACTTATTTTTCCACGCACTCCGGGTAGTTTGTGTTCGACAGTCGTCAGACAGCTGTTCGACCCTCGTCGGACGGCTGTCTGACAAGGGTCGAACACAAACTATATCCCGACTTCGGAAAAATTACATCGGACTCGACCCGTTTTTTCCCGGAACCTGAGAAAAACTAAGTGCCGGGCAAGGGAAAATGGGACGGCAGCTCACCGGAGTAGCGGCGGAAAAGGTCAATCGGCAGCAAACTTTACGTCTACTCCCTTATCTGACTTTGCTTTCTTCGCAAACGTATAACCGCTCACTTTGACTTTGCCGGTGACAAACTCCGGTATGTTATACGACTTCATGAAACGCTGGTAGAAATCGGGATCCTGCTGCGGCAATAAAAAAGGTTTACCGACCTTTCCATCCGGTGCGATGTATGCCAAATAAGGACGTGTATATAAACCGTCGATGCGTCGGCTGCTGAAAACGAACCAACGGCTGTTGCTGCTCCACGAATGGTAGCTCTCCACATCCCCGCTGTTTACCTCCGTCAAAGGGCGGCTCGTGCCCGTTGTCAAATCGGCCAGATACAAATCGGCATCTTTATGCCAAATCGAAAAATTTCCATAGCCGGATAAGGTGTACATCAAATAACGTCCGTCGGGCGAGACACGCGGGAAAGAGGCACTCATGCCCCCCACACGTGCATTGTAAAGCGTATCAACCCGGTTGCCAAACGTTCGCGTTTCCGGCTCAAACGAAACGGAACACAGGTTATATTTCACCTTCGCATATTCTGTTGGCATCGTCCGGGCCTCCGCCGTACAGAAATAAAGCGTTTTCCCGTCCGGAGAAAAGGTCGGGAACGTCTCAAAAGCCGCTTTGGAAAAGAGAAGCGGCGACGTGACAATTTCATGCTTTTCCACGTCATAAACAACCACATCCGAGGCTTCGTCGTAGACTTCCACGCGATTCGGGTCGTTCAAATGAAACGCCTGCTTTGTTGAATTGACCGAAAAGGCCACGTATTTACCCGACGGATGCCACGAAGGATAAACCAAAGAAGAAATTGTCTCATTCGTTTTCGTGTTTAATTTCTCCACCTTGCCGTTATGCACCAAATAGGTGCCGGGATAGGTTTCACGCATGTGAAACAGCATCTTATCCGGGTTTTGCATACAAAAAGAATGGCAGTTCATGCAGTTGTTACCTGTCATCTTATTTTCCAAAATAGCCGTTTGCGTATAGCTTTCCAGATTCCGCTGATAAATCCCCATCTGGTTCCACAATTCATAGCCGGGTTCGATCAAACGATACGCCAAATAAGCGTCAATCTTATCCGAAACGACATGCACCGGGAAGGGGGCATATTCCGTCCACTCCGTTCCTCGTTTCACTTGTACCGTCACCTGCAACGATTTCCCGACAGCCGATTGCAACAGGTCTTGCCATTTGGAGGCAGGAATTTCAAAACTGCCATTTTTACCTTTTACAACAAACTGCTGTTCCTCGGATGCAAAAATCGCACGTGCCTCTTCCACCTCCTCTTGCAGCTTGAAATTCAAGGGAGCGATATTGGGAGGAATCACCACATCCGTGTAATCCGGGAAAATCGCCGGATACGCTTGCAACGTTTGATTCACTTTCACGGAATCCGCACACGAAGAGAAGAGTAACAATGACAAACAAACGTATATGAACAATCTCTTTTCCATCCGCATCAACTATTTAAACATAAAATAAAACCAATATGTATTTCCGTATGACCGATTCAGCAATCCCGCGACAGCAGCACGGTTATTCCGGTTTGCCAACACCTGTTTCTTATAATCGGCAAAACGGGCAGCGATTGTTTCCGACACATGAAAACGTTTCCAATAGTCCGGCTCTTGCTCCGACAAAACAATCACCGCTTCCTGGAAATGAACCGGTAAAGACGGTAGGATTTCCGTCCCATAATATTTCTCAATCAATGCTTTAAAGCCCTTCAAATCTTTTGAAAGCAAAAACATGGCACCTAAATATTGCATGGCCGGAGAATTAGCCGGTGCATGCTGTGCGAACTGCTCTAAATCACCTGCCAAACCATTCATCATCGCCAACGAACTCGCTTCCGGCAACAATTTTCGTCGGCTTCCCAACACAGGATCTGCCTCCACGGCAGCATCATTATTCAAGAAACGACGTTGTGCATGCGCCCAACCCCGATAGGCGAACGTCTTTTCCAATAACAAAATATATTTCTCGGCAATTGAATATGTACCATACACCAAATTGGTTTGAACCAACCGCTTCAACATTCGCGGATTCCCTTCTCCCACCGCACAGATATTCCCTTCGAAAGCCATCTCTTGCGCCGAAGCCGTCGCGCCCATTGTAAAATAAATGTCACTCAACAAACAAGACATATACTCCGACTTGTTCCACTGAACCAACACCCCATTCGGACCACGTTGGTCAAAAGCAAACATGCGATCCAGCAATTCGCCTTTTTGAACCAGCGCCATATTCAAATGGCACATGTATAAATAATTTGTCAGTTTCCCTTCGCATGCTTCGATGATCTTATCCCATTGCTCCATCCGGGTATAATAATCCAGTTCTTTCAACTTCAACGTCTTTTCGTCGCCATACTTGGGGATTCCCCAGCAAAGGAGAAAGGAAACAAACGCTATTTGCAACAAACAGACCGTACCTGAGACCCATCGGCTCTTGCCCTTGAATCCTTGTTTATTCCGTAACCCATAAGCAAGAAATAATATAAATGGCAACGCAATCCAAGCATAATAAATCGCAGTTTTGGGATGTAACATCTGATGATAATACAAATCCGGCAAAAAGGCCAAACGAAATTCGCCAATCCAAGCAAAGCAAACACAACAGACCCCCAACAAACCAACCTCTGCCACCATCAACAACGAAAGATAGGCCTTGGGCGTCCGTTTCAGGAACTCAATGAAGCAAGCCGTCAAAGCAAACAATCCGGCTACCGACCCGGCCATACTCAACAAAACCGGCACACTTATACATCCCACCAGCAACCGCCACCTGTCCTGACGAATCCGCAGATACCCCAGCAAAGCAATCAACATCAGTAAATAACTTACCGTCCCTTGTACCCGATAATTAAAATCAAAATGCATGAACAGCAAAGCGATTACCGGAAGCAGATAGAGCAAGAAAAACTTCACCTGCGGAGCCAGCTGCTTACAAATCTCGGCCGTACAAATGCCTACCAACGTCAATAACGCCGCAACTACCACAGGCCCGACATAAGGATAAATGAAAAACTGTACCAGAAACTCAGACAAAAGTGCCGAAAAGCCCCCTAATGTCATAATCTTCTCCCCCCAATAATCCGGAGCAAACAGGAACAACTGGCTCTGTTCGATGTAATAAAAATGATACTGGAACTTGATTTGAAGCCAAGCAAACAACGCTACAAACACCGTAAACCCAAAAAGAATCTGTTTATATTTCATCTGCCTCTTCCTTTATACTTGTTTGACTAATCGAAACTGTTTATCCACACATGCCGGCAACTCTTCCGGATAATGCGTCACGTAAATCAATGTCTTCCCCGGCTGCGCACAGAAACGCTCGATAATAGCAGCCGCCTTCCGCTTATTGTTAATGTCCAACCCATGCAACGGTTCGTCCAATACAATCAAGTCCGGGTCTTTGACAAAGGCGCGTGCCAGCAATGCCAAACGCTGTTCGCCGGAGGAAAGCGTCAGGAAAAGCCGGTCACGCAAATCTTCAATACCAAAGATGCGCATCCATGCCAAAGCCACCTGCAATTGCTCGTCTGTACACTTCCGAAACAGTCCCACTGAATCAAAAAAAACCGAACCGACCACCTGCGACGTCGGCACATTTTCCCGGTAAAACAGGTGCATCTCCGGAGAGACATACCCAATCCGCTTCTTAATCTCCCAAATACTCTCGCCCGATCCCCGTTTCCGGTCAAACAGATACAGTGTATTGGCATACGATTGTGGATTATCGGCATACACCAAACTCAACAAAGTGGACTTACCCGAACCATTCGCCCCTAACAATGCCCATTTCTCTCCGTTTTTCACCTCCCAATTCAAATCCTTCAAAATGGTGCGGCTGCCGTATCGGATCGAAACATGTTCCATCCGGAAGGTAACCGTATGCGTCGCCGGCTGTTTCCCCGAGTTGGGAAGTACCGCTTCCTCGAGCAGGGAAGTGTCGCTCCTCAGAACAGGGAACAATTCGTCCATCCAATCCTTCCTTTCCAAAAACTCTTCCCGACTACAAACAGGAAAGCAGCGGCGTTGTTTCACCGGCAAAACATGTGTAATCATATCCGGTATATCCGCCGGATTGGACAACAACAAGACGACTTGAAAATGCTCCAATTCCGTCATCCTGCTTAACATCTCCACCAACAACTTTCTGGAAGAAGCATCCAAACCGATAAACGGATTGTCCAATATCAACACACGGGGATGTTTCAACAATACCCGAATAATCAAAAATTTGCGCAACTCCCCGCTCGACAGGAATATCAGTTTCTTCGGAAGAAATTCCTCTACCCCAAAAAGAGACAACAACTTATCGAAATCAGCCTCATGCGCATATTCGTGCAAAAGTTCTTCCACTGTGGGCACCTCGTCGGTTTCCGTAGCATGCCAACGCTGCTGGTAATAAGCATTGCGACAATCGGCCAACGAATAAATATCTTTGAACGCGATGCTCCTCACCCAATCGCTCCCGTTTTCACCTTCACCATAAACCACTTCCCCCGCTTTCAACGCGACTTTTCTTTGCAGAATATCCGCGATCAATGTTTTTCCGGCTCCATTAGGCCCGATTACCGCCCATTGTTGTCCCTCCTCGATTGTCCAACTCAACGGCTCGGACAGACGCAATTCCGGCAAGCGGGGTTCCGCGTGTTGAATATTGATTACTCTGTCTTTTCTTTCCATCATTCTTTCTTCCATGAAGCAAAAGTACAACAAGACGGCTGAAACACAATAAAAAAAGCGGAACATTCTTTCGAACATTCCGCCTTTCACCTATCTCTTCTTGCCTTTTTAAGCTTCCGCCGTGATTTCTTTTACAGAAACAAAAGAGCGGTTCTCTTTTCCCTTGTGGAACAATACCACACCATCTTTCAGGGCATACAACGTATGATCCTTACCCATCCCAACGTTTGCACCCGGATGATGAACCGTACCTCTCTGGCGAACGATGATGTTACCTGCTTTTGCAGTCTCACCACCAAACAATTTTACTCCCAATCGTTTACTTTGTGATTCACGACCGTTCTTTGAACTACCTACACCTTTTTTATGTGCCATTTCTTTTTTCTCCTTTAAACGTTAAGCAACAATTTCCTTTACAGTCACTTCCGTAAACTGCTGACGATGACCGTTCAATTTACGATACCCTTTTCTTCTTTTCTTGTGGAAAATCAATACCTTGTCACCTTTTACCAACGGAGACAATACTTCGCATACCACTTTGGCTCCTTCTACCGTGGGAGCACCTACTTTCACCTCGCCACCGTTGTCTACCAACAATACTTTCTCAAACTCAACAACAGCGCCACGCTCTGCGCTTTGGATGTGATGAACGAACAATTTCTTTCCTTCTTCTACCTTGAATTGCTGTCCATTAATTTCTACAATTACGTACATCTGTTCTTTTCTCTTTAACAGGTTATGTCCGGGGGGTGGATGCATTCGCATCGCTTGTTTACCCTTTACGGAATTCAGGGTGCAAAAATACAGTTAATCAACTTATCAACCAAATTTTCCCGCTATTATTCAGCGTGAACATCCCCACATTTAGGAAATGTTCACGCTCATCCACTTATTCCGGCAAGCCTTCCGCCGAAGGGGGTGGCGTTGCAATGCCCCATTCCCGGTTGGCTTTCGGGCCCATTTGGAGATGCAGGACACCGCCTTGGGCTATCGCCTCGTGCTCAAACCAGCAACGGTCGAGGGGCTTGCCGTTGAGTGTGGCGGACTGGATGTACTTGTTCTCCGCCGAAGCGCCGTCCGCGACAATCTCCAGCTGCTTCCCTCCGCCTAAATCCATCTGGATGCGCGAGAAAACCGGACTGCCTACGTTGTAAACCGGCATACCAGGTGTCACCGGATAGAAGCCCATCATGCTGAAGACCACAAAGGCAGACATACCGCCCCCGTCCTCATCGCCGGGCACGCCCATCACGTCGTTGCGGAACCATTGGTCGAGCAGCGAACGCACCCGCTTCTGCGTCTTCCAAGGCTGGCCGGCGTAATTATAGAGATAGGGAATATGCAAGCTCGGCTCGTTCGCCATCGAGTACATGCCGACGTTGCCCGTATGGTCGGGCAGGAAGGCATAGAAGCCCCATTTGGACATGCCGAGCGGCGTGTCGAACATCGAGTCGAGCGAAGCGACAAACATCTCATTCCCGCCCATCAGCGCAATCAAGTCCGCCACGTTGTGCTGCACGTCCCAGCGGTAGACGTACCCGTTGTTCTCATCATAATAATCCCGTGCGCCCACACCACCGGAGTAGCGATAGTCCACATCCTTGATAAAGTTCCCGTCCTTATCCTTCGGGTGGAAGAAGCGGGTCGTCGGATGGAAGAGGTTCCGGTAGTTGTAAGAACAACGCAAATAGTATGCTGCCTCCTCCTGCTTGCCTAACTCGGCGGCGATTTGCGAAAGGCACCATTGGTCGTAAGCCGTACCCAGCGTGGCTGCTGCCGGCTGCCGTTTCTCCCATGCGGAGACATTCGGGTCGCTCTCCTTCTCGCCGGGTCGCAGGGCGGGAATGTAGCCATGCTCCTTGTAGAAGGCATCCAGCCAGCCGGCAGGTTTTCCCGACCAGGGCGCCAATGTCTTCTCTTCGATACCCGCCTTTGCCGCCTGGTACCCTTTCTCACTGTTTCCGGCGGCGGCCTTCTGCGTGCT
>CALUTX010000098.1 GCA_944323815.1 uncultured Parabacteroides sp.
TGGCATTCGACCGTGCCTGCGGAGCCGCGCTTGAGTTTGCCCGCCAAAACGGCGAGACGGCAGTCGTCATCGTTCCCGACCACGGCAACAGCGGCATCAGCATCGGACGCGCCGACTGTACGGGATACGACAAGCTGACGAAAGACCAGCTGTTCCACCAGTTCTCTTTGTATAAACTGACGGCCGAAGGCTTTGCCCGCGAAGTGAACCGCATTCCGAACGCGGAAGTGCAGAACCTGTTCCGCGAAAAAGCGGGTATCGAGCTGACGCCCGAAGAGTTGGATGCGCTGAACCACTGCAAGGACTACAAGAACAGCCCGATTCCGGAGGGCGAACGCTCCATCAAGGGGAAAGGTTCGCTGTATAGCGGCTCGCTGACCACCTTCATGTCGAAGTTGCTGACCTCGCGCACCTGCTTCGGCTTCACAACGGGTGGACATACGGGCGAAGAGGTGTTCCTCGCCGCCTACCATCCCGACCGCGCCAGTCTGCCCATCGGTATGCACACCAACATCGAGCTGAACCACTATCTCTGCTCGCTCTTCGGCATGACGCACGACACGCTGGAAGAACTGACAGCGAAGAACTTCGCGCCGCACACGGAGGTATTCAGCAACTACACATGCGAAATCGTACCAGCCAAAGACGGGAAAGGCTCTCCTACACTGGTGGTAAAAAACAAGAAAAAGCAACTGAACATCACGCCGTTCAGCAATGTCGTGACCATCGGCAAGAAGGGAACGGAGAGCGTTCGGCTGAATTCCGTCGTTGTCTATGTAGACAAGAACAATACGTTCTACCTGCCAAACAAATTGGTGGAGTTCTTACAATAACAAAAAAGGGAGCCTGAAAGCTCCCTTTTCTATTTCATATCATGCTATCCTTTCTTATTTACACATCTCGCGGATGATTTGAATCAGTTCGTCGCCGATTGCTTCCGCTTCCTGCATCGTGTGCGCTTCGGAATAGATGCGGATAATCGGCTCGGTGTTGCTCTTACGCAGGTGTACCCACTTCTCGGGGAAGTCAATCTTCACTCCGTCGATGTCCGTGATGTCATACTGCGCAAACTTCTCCTTTACAGCCGACAGAATCGCGTCTACATTGATATCTGGCGTCAATTCAACCTTCTTTTTCGAGATGAAATAAGGTGGATAAGTAGCACGCAATTCGCTCGTCTTCATCTGCTTCTTTGCCAACAAGGTCAGGAAGAGGGCGATACCGACCAAGGCGTCGCGTCCGTAGTGGCTTGCCGGATAAATCACACCGCCGTTGCCTTCACCGCCGATAACGGCATTTGTCGCTTTCATCTTGGCTACTACATTGACCTCGCCTACCGCAGCGGCATTGTATTCGCAACCATGTGCCCGCGTCACGTCGCGCAAGGCACGGCTCGAACTCAAGTTACTTACCGTATTGCCCGGCGTATGGCTCAACACGTAATCACTGACAGACACTAATGTATATTCTTCACCGAACATCTCGCCGTTCTCGCAGATAATCGCCAGACGGTCTACGTCCGGGTCTACCACGAAGCCGACATCTGCTTTAGCGTGTTGCATCAATCCTGAAATCTCCGTCAAGTTTTCAGGTATCGGTTCCGGATTATGCGCAAAGTTTCCATGAGGCGCACAATGCAGCTTGAATATCTCTTTTACACCCAGTGCAGAAAGTAATTCCGGGATGACAATACCACCCACCGAATTGACACAATCGACCGCCACACGGAAATTGGCTGCCTTGATGGCTTCGACGTCCACCAAATCCAGCTTCAAGACGCTCTCAATGTGTTTGCGACCGTAAGTATTGTTGACAAACACTTTGCCCAGATGGTCCACATCGGCAAACTCGAAGCTCTCTTCAGCGGCAATCTTCAGTACTTCCGCCCCTTCGGCAGCATTCAGGAACTCACCCCGTTCGTTGAGCAACTTCAAAGCGTTCCACTGCTTCGGGTTATGGCTTGCCGTCAAAATAATACCGCCGCAAGCGTCTTCCCACACAACTGCCAGCTCGGTAGTCGGTGTCGTAGCCAAATCAATATCGACTACATCAACACCCATTCCCGTAAGCGTACCCAATACCACTTGTTTGACCATCGGGCCAGAGATACGCGCGTCGCGCCCGACTACAATTTTGTTGGTTGTTTTCTTCGTGGTCTTTTTAATAAAGGTGGCGTATGCAGCCACAAACTTGACAATCGCCAACGGATTCAACCCCTCTTCCGGAGTTCCGCCGATTGTACCACGAATACCTGAAATTGATTTAATCAGTGTCATTTCGTCAGATTTATTTAAAGATATATCTTACTCTGTCAAAGAAAACCGGCGTACCGGAACTTTGAAAATCGGAACCCAGCATCTCGAACGGAACAATCAGCCGCACGTAAGAGCTATCGCCCACATAAGTCAACGGCGTCGACAAACCGGCTCCCAAGAAATATTCATAAGGAACATAAGAATATATCGGCACCGTATATCCATACTTAAACTCAAGCGGGTGCGTCCCGTTGGAATTAGGACCTAAGTTTGAATAACTCTGCATCCATCGATCGGAATCCGATGAAAAGATATAAGGAATAAAACGGCATTGAATATCCGTCTGCCCCACTACAGCCCGACTGCTATTTCCTTTATCTATGATATTCATATAAAAATTATCGTCTATCTCGACAAATTCATTCGGCTCCAAAACGCTGTCGGCAGGAAAATCTGATAAGATAACGAAACCACTGTCTGCAATCAACTTATCCATCATATCTCTTTGCGCATTCAGCATATCCGTGTACGACCTTGTATCATCACACGAGGCAACCGCAATCGCTACCCCCATCATAATCAACAGGAAATAAAAACCTTTCTTCATCTTCTTACATCATCTTTATTTGGATTCACGAGACAAATGTAGGGAATCTCCGCCACATTCTCACGCCTCTTTGTTCAAATCTTCTATTTTATTAGGATTAAATTCCGTTAAGCCCTGCTCGAAAACTGCCACCGCATCGGCCAAAGGACCGTAAAACTCGCCTCCCGAGGCATTTTTATGCCCACCACCGTTGAAATATCGGTTGGCAAACCGGTTACAGGGAAACTCGCCGACCGAACGCAGCGAAACCTTCACGTAATCCGTATCTTCACGGATGAAGGCGCTGAACGTCACCCCTTCGATGCTCAGCGGCAGGTTGACAAACCCTTCGGTGTCGCCTGTCACATAGTGGAAATGGTTCAACTCGTCTAACGAAAGCGTAATCAACGCCGTCTGTTGCTCCGGATAAATCTTCATCTTCTCATACAGAACGTAACCCATCATCCGCAGGCGGTCTTCTGAATAGACCTGATTAACGTTCCGATAGATTTGGTCTTTGTCAATGCCCTTCTTTATCAGTTCGCTGATGATGGTATATATCTCCGGCTTGTTCGAGTTGTAGGTAAACGAACCGGTATCGGTCATCATGCCCGTATAGATACAGGTGGCGCACGCCTTGTTCATCAAGTCAAACATCCCCATACGACAGATAAAGCGGAAGATCATTTCGCTCGTCGACGACATCTGCGGATAAGACATCGTGACACGACAGAAATCCGCCGGATTCAGGTGATGGTCAATCAGCACCCGCCGCCCTTCGGCTGCCATCAACGCAGGCGCCAGCTTGTCCACCCGCTTCGGTTCGTTGAAGTCCAGACAGAAAATGACATCCGCCTCACGCAACAACTGCTCGGCAAAGTCGGGATATTTCTCATGAATGATAATCTCCTTGCTCCCGGGCATCCAGCGGTAAAAACGGGGAAAAGCGTTCGGCACCACCACCGACACATTGTCTTTGCCGTAAGTCGTCAGGAAATGATACAACCCCAAAGCAGAACCCAACGCATCACCGTCGGGTGAAACATGCGTCACGATCACAAAGCTCTCGCCCTTCTCCACATATTTCTTGGCTTTCTGTATCTCTTCTTCTCGAATGATTTTTGTAATCATAAAATGGTTTTCCTTTATTTAAGGCGCAAAGATAGACTTTTTTAATTGAGAATTGAGAATTGAAAATTGAGAAATAATCCCACACCCGATTATTTCTCAATTTTCAATTCTCAATTCTCAATTTGCTTTCAGGCTTTCCACCGGATTCGCATTGGCCGCCCGCCAGCTTTGGTAGAAGACAGTCAAGAACGAAATCAGCAGGCAGAACACTCCGCCGGCAAGGAAGATGAGCGGACTCAGCGTAATGCGATACGCATAGTCTGCCAGCCAACCCGACATGAAATAATAGCTGATTGGCACGGCAATGACAAATGCAATCCCCACATAGCTAAGAAATGTTCCAATGAGTCTACGCAGAATTTCCCTGCTCTCAGATCCAAATACCTTCCGGATAGCCACCTCTTGCGCCCGTTGCCGGATGAAGTAGGTCGACATCGCCAGCAGCCCCAAGAAGGAAATCAGGACGGCGACACAGGCAAAGACCACGACAATCTTCGCCAACCGAATCGACTGCTCGAAATGCGACTGAATCGCCTGGTCGGTATATTCTCCCTCAAAGGGTACGCCCGACACCTCCTCGAACACCTTGCGCACAGCATCGTATGCCTCCACCGGGTCGCCCTGCACCTCAATCACGTAGCTCCACGGCCACCACTTCCCGCCTTCGGTCTGCGATTTGTTAAAGCAGAGCATCAGGGGACTGTTCGGCATGGTGATGTCACACAACTGGAAGTCGTGCAGCACGCCAAGAACAGGCATCGCCTCACCGTTTCCCGTGAAAGACAAGGCATCTTCGGGCAAATCCAGCTGTTGGAATGCCAATTCGTTCAACCACCATCCGTTGGAAGAGTTCGCCACCTTGTTATCCTGCTTGATGCGGAGGCCGAAGATGCGGAACGCCGCACTGTCTACCGTCATCTGCTGGAAGCTGACCGACTTGTCGTTGAAAATACCGCTCCAGTTGTTCGTCCCGCTGGCAGGCGTCCCGTTGGTGTGCCCAATGGCTTTTACCTGCGGAAGCTGGCGAAGCATGTCTTCGGCACGGGACATCTCGGTAGCGGAGCGGAAGACGTTGTCCGACTCGATGATGTTCGTCGTGTTGTAGCCCAACGGTGCATGAATCAGGTAGTTGATTTGCAGGAACATGGTCAGCGAGGCGACCAACATCACGATGGTGATGACGTTTTGGAAGGTGATGAACACCTTACTGAATACCATCTTCGTCTGCCGCCGGAACGTCCCGCGCACCACCTCGATAGGCTTCGCCGCCGAGATGAGAATGGCAGGCAGCAAACCGGCAAGCACACTCGTCAGCAGGATAACACCAAGAATGACACCTATCCACAAGGGCGACAACAATACGTCGAACTTAATAGGCACCTGTAAGAGCCCGGCCGCATAGTGGCGGGCACAGTAAGCAAAGAACAGCCCGACGATGAATGACGCCACCGTCAGCACTGCCGCCTCCAGCATTAGCCGCAGGAACAGGTCGGTGCGTGTTGAGCCAAACAATCTCCGCGTCGCCATCTCTTTCGCCCGAAGTGCCGCCTGCGCAACCGTGAGGTTGATGTAGTTCGTGATGGAGAAAATCAATATCAGCAGCCCGACGGAAAGGAGCACGAGTGTGAACTGCCGGTCGCCGTGTTGTAAACGGGCATCGTACATATAACTCATGTCCGTAAAGTAGAGGTCGCGTAGCTTCGTGAAGCGCACCTCCTTCATGAACTCCATCTTATAGACCCAGAAGCGTTCTTTAAAGAAGGCCTGCACATCATCCGTGCGGTTGTTCAGGTCTGCACCGGGCGTTGTCTGGAGGAAAACCAGGCAGGAGCCGGCATTGCCTTCACTGGTCTTCGAAAGGCTGCCGTTGAACTCCGTCACCCGCTCGATGCGACAAATCAAATCCTTGTAGGGAATGGCCGAGCGGTCGATATCTTCCATCAAACCGGTAATCGTCACGCTCGTCTTGTCGCTCAAGCGAATCGTTTTCCCGATGGGGCTTTCCGAGCCGAAGAGCGTCCGGGCAAAGGTTTGGGAGATGACCGCGCTGTACGGGTCGGCCAGCAAGCGGTTGCGGTCGCCCTCCAAAATGCGGTAGGAAAATATGTCGAAGAAAGTCGAATCGGCAAAGGCGATGGCCGCCGTCACCTTCTTGTCTTCATAATAAACCTGATGGTTGGGTACCTGGTCGAGCAAGACCGGACAGACGCGCTCGATCTCCGGATAGCGTTCTTCCAGCCAGTAGCCGACCGGGACAGCCGTCCCGAAGGAGTTCTCCGAGCTGATGGCCCAGATACAATCGGCATTCGTCTGGTCGCGGTCGATGCTCAACTCCCGCTCCACGTAGATGGCAATCAGGATGACGAACATCAGCGAGAGCGAAAGCCCGAACACGTCGATGGCCGTGTATCCCTTGTTGCGGTCGAGGAAATTGAAAAATGAGCGTAAATCAAATATATTATTCATTGCAAATCGTTTTTAATGTTGTTTGGAAAAAGGCATCTCCGGCCCTCGCGGAAGGGAGATGCCGGTCGGCGCGGTTGTATTTCCTTGTAATCGTTAACTGATGAGATAACCGAGCCGTCGAATGCACTTAGACAGTTTCGAAAGTCTCAAAGCATCTCACTGACGGAAGAGACAATCGTCCCGTCGAAGAGGTTGATGACGCGGTGGGCGAAACCGGCATCGTGACGCGAGTGGGTCACCATAACGATGGTCGTCCCCTCATTGTTCAGTTGCATCAACAGTTGCATCACCTCGGAACCGTTCTTCGAGTCGAGGTTACCGGTCGGCTCGTCGGCAAGGATGAGCTTCGGATTGCAGACCACGGCACGGGCAATGGCGACGCGCTGTTGCTGACCACCCGAAAGCTGCTGCGGGAAGTGGTTCGCGCGATGGCTGATATCCATCCGCTTCATGATTTCCCGTACCTTCTCCTTGCGCTCCGCCGCCTTCACCTTCAGGTAGGTAAGCGGCAGTTCGATGTTCTCAAACACGTTCAACTCATCTATCAGGTTGAAACTCTGGAAGACGAAGCCGATATTGCCTTTGCGTACCTGCGTCCGCTCCTTCTCGTGGAGATGCCCCACCTCCTGACCGGCAAGGTAATAATCGCCCTCGGTCGGGTTGTCGAGCAAGCCGAGGATGTTCAGCAACGTAGATTTGCCACACCCTGAGGGGCCCATGATGGCGACAAACTCGCCGTCCTTCACTTCCAATGATACTTGGTTCAACGCGATGGTTTCCACCTCTTCCGTACGGAATACTTTACTTAACTTCTCAATCTTGATCATAATCTATCTTGTTTTAAATGTTTCATATCCCAATTCCTATTCTGACTTCAAACAATTCACAGGGTTCTCGTTCGTATAGCCAATCAGTCCAATCAGTGCGATGATGAGGGTCGCCACTCCCCCGACCAACAGCTGGTCGCGGAACTTGCGGGCATCCCGGTAGGCATCTTCGAACACGCCTGCGACAACGACCTCCACACCGGGTACCTCTGCCTGCATGCCGGGCGCAACCGCACCGGGTACCTGGTTGAAACTATCCGCGTTGCCGTTTTGCGAGTAGTTCTCCACCAAGCGGTAAATCCGGTCGGCGTCCGGGTAAAACCTGTCGAACGATTGCTCGAAGTACATCTTTGCAACCAAAACCAACGCAACCGCCAGCCCGACACCAAGCGATATGATTTTCATCCCATCGTGGCGTCCTTTTTTGAAAAGAGAGCGTGTAGCTAATTCAATACTGTTCATTTCCTTTCTTGTGTTTATTTTCTACCCAAAAAGAAGCAAAAAACATGCCAAACCATTTAACTATCTATTATATAACAATATAACATTTTATCACACTTCTCTTAGTGTCAAATTTTTTGACACCACTGTCCAAAAATTTGACACTTTGAAGCCTCTTTCTCCTCCTCAAAACAGGCATCCGAATCGTCGGAAAGTTGTTTCAAGTGCAAAAAATGGGATCCGAATCGTGAGAAAGCATTTTTTATGCTTGAAACTGCAAGAATAATTGTTTGATTCCACTTTTTGGACGAAATAGTGGAATCAGAATCGTTGGAAAGCAGTTTTAAGCGTAAAAAATGGAAGCATAATCGTTAGAAAGCATTTTTTGAGCCTAAAACTGCAAGAATAATTGTATGATTCCATTTTTAAGCGCAAAAAGTGGAATCATACAATTATTCTTGCAGTTTCAAGCGCTAAAAATGGAAGCATAATACTTTTCTCGCTGGAATAATGTCGGTACTTTTGCCGGAGAAATCAATAAAACCATTATTTGGGCAAGAAGCAAATGGAAAAAGTAAAAGTACATATTTCTTGGTTGAACAATTATGGTGCATGTTGCGACCTGGTTCCCGGATGCATTGCGACGCACAAGACATTGGAAGGCGTAAAACAAGGATTCCGTGAAGCATTGGAATGGCATTTGGCTGCCATGAAAGAGGATGGGGATGATATTCCGGAAGCTTTACAAGGGGATTATGAACTTCATTTTGCGCTCGACGCGCAAGCCCTCCTCCATCACTACGACGGCATCCTGACGCGCACTGCCATCAGCCATCTTACAGGCATCCCCCCTAAACTACTGGGACACTATATGCAAGGTATCCGCAATCCACGCAAAGAACAGCGGGAACGTATTGTAAACGGACTGCACAAGTTGGGCAGGGAATTAGAATTAGTGGAATAATGTCCGTACCTTTGCCGGAAAAATCA
The DNA here is from genome assembly GCA_944323815.1 of uncultured Parabacteroides sp. Taxonomy (GTDB): domain Bacteria; phylum Bacteroidota; class Bacteroidia; order Bacteroidales; family Tannerellaceae; genus Parabacteroides. Next base: position 8,697 of record CALUTX010000098.1, read on the forward strand.
ATAATTCTATCATTTTGGCACGAAAGAAAAAACAGTTACCGATATTGGAAAAGGTAACGATTACAGATGTAGCGGCAGAAGGAAAAGCCATTGCGCGGGTGAACGATCTGGTTGTGTTCGTTCCCTTTGTCGCTCCCGGCGATGTAGTCGATATTCAACTGACACGCAAGAAGCATAGTTATGCCGAAGGAAAGGCCGTCCGCTTTCACGAGCTGGCGACGCAACGCGCAGAGCCGTTTTGCGAGCATTTTGGGGTATGCGGCGGCTGCAAATGGCAGCATCTGCCGTATGAAGAGCAGCTTCGCTACAAGCAGAAGCAGGTCGTAGACAACCTGACGCGCATCGGCAAGGTCGAAATCGGCGAACTGCTCCCGATTAAGGGCGCCGCGCACGCGACCTTCTACCGCAACAAACTGGAATTTACCTTCTCCAACAAGAAATGGCTCACCGAAACGGAGGTGGAGAGCGACGCGAAGTTCGACGACATGAACGCGCTCGGTTTTCACATTCCGGGCATGTTCGACAAGGTATTGGACATCCGCAAATGCTGGCTGCAGGACGACATCTCCAACCGCATCCGGCTGGCGGTCAAAAACTACTGCTTGGAGCACATTGCCGACTACCCGTTTTTCGATTTGCGCAATCAGGAAGGCTTTGTCCGAACGCTGATGATCCGTACCGCTTCGACGGGCGACCTGATGGTCGTGCTGGTTTTCTTCCACGAAGATGTGGAACGGCGCACCGCCCTGCTGAATTACCTGAAAGAGCAGTTCCCGGAGATCACTTCGCTGCTGTATGTCATCAACGGCAAGTGCAACGACACCATTACCGACCAGGAAGTGATTTGCTTCGCCGGCAAAGACCATATTTTCGAAGAGATGGAGGGATTGCGCTTCAAGATCGGGCCGAAATCGTTCTATCAAACCAACAGCGAGCAGGCATACGAGCTTTATAAAGTAGCACGCACGTTTGCGGGGCTGACGGGCAACGAACTGGTCTATGATTTGTACACCGGCACGGGAACCATCGCCAATTTCGTCTCCCGACAGGCGCGCCAAGTCATCGGTATCGAATATGTACCCGAAGCCATCGAAGACGCGAAGGTAAATGCCGCCCTAAACGGCATCGAAAACACCCTCTTCTTCGCCGGAGACATGAAAGACATCCTGACGCAGGACTTCATCAACCGGCATGGCCGTCCCGACGTGATTATTACCGACCCGCCACGTGCCGGCATGCATTCCGACGTCATCA